>JAFWUX010000238.1 GCA_017523995.1 Oscillospiraceae bacterium
GCGGAAACGCAGTATGAAATCAGAAAAGCAATCATTCGGATGCTGAAAAATGGCATGACAGGCAAGGAAATTGCAAAACAACTGGACGTGAGCGAAGGGCACGTCTCCAATGTCAAAAAGGCATATGAAACGAATGGTATTGCGGGAATTAAGCCGAAGCATCAGGGACGCAAAACCGGCGAGAAGCGAATTTTGTCTCCGCAACAGGAAAAAGAAATAATGCGTATGATTATTGATAAAGATCCCGCGCAGCTTCGGCTGAAAAGATAATCACTTGGTCAAAGTCTTCTAAAAGCATCGTTAGCAGTCGTTTGTTTTTTAGTAGTGCCGATGTATCCGGAATGACAGCAGAAACAGATTTCTCAAGTTCGCTGATATCGACTCCAAAGATAGCAGCAAATTCCTGGATTCTTTCTTGTGTAGGGGTCAGCTAACCTGATTCATACTTGGCATAAACAGATGCTCGATCCGCAGAAGAAAAACATGACCGTGATGGAGCTTGTGGAGAGATACCTGAGAACCAGAACCGCCGTAAAGCCGCAGACGAAAACGAATTACAATTTCGTTGTGAACCTTCTGAAAAAGGAGGAGTTCAGCGGCAGAAAGATCGGAACCATCAAGACCTCGGATGCAAAGCTGTTCCTTATCAAGATGCAGAATGACGGCAGAGGCTACAGTTCCGTCAAGACTGTGCGCGGTGTTCTGCGACCGGCATTTCAGATGGCAGTCGATGATGACATTCTCGTTAAGAACCCCTTCGGCTTCCAGCTTGCCGGTGTGGTCGTCAACGACAGCAAGACCAGAGAGGCTATTACGAAAGAGCAGATGCACAAATTCCTGAAATTCGTACATGACGATAGCACCTACTGCAAATACTACGAAGCGGTATTCATTCTGTTCCATACCGGGATGCGCATTTCAGAATTTTGCGGTCTGACGTTGAAAGACATTGACCTGCAGAACCGTATCGTCAATATTGACCATCAGCTTCAGCGCACTTCAGACATGGAGTATGTGATTCAGACCACCAAGACGAATGCAGGTAAGCGACAGATTCCGATTACCGAGGAGGTTGCCCGGTGCTTTCAGGCAATCATCGAGGACAGGGGCAAACCGAAGAAGGAGAAGTTCGTGGACGGCTACTGCGGTTTCCTGTACTTCGACGATGACGGTATGCCGCTGGTCGCACTGCACTGGGAACATCGTTTCAACCGCATGGTCAGCAAATACAACGAGATTTACCGCATCCAGATGCCGAATATCACGCCTCACGTCTGCCGTCATACCTACTGCAGCAATCAGGCAAAGGCAGGCATGAACCCGAAGACGCTGCAATACCTGATGGGACACAGCGAAATCGGCGTCACGCTTGACGTTTATACGCATCTGGGGCTGGAGGACGCTGCTGCGGAGCTTCACCGCATGGAGGAACTCCAGAACGCCCGTCAGGAAATGAACAGAACAAAGGATGAAGCAGTCTGAATATGAAAATTATCCCCCTTATCATTGGAACGATTCCTTTGATGAGGGGGATTTTTTGTAAGAATACTATTCCTCAGAAAAATCAGTGTCCAGAGTAATCTGTAACTGATAATCCGGAAATGCGTTCTGAACATCAGAAACTATTGCCTGATATGCTTCTCTGCGGTTTGGAGCATCAAAGCTGATAACCACATCGAAACGGATATTGTTTGTTTCTTTTGTAAGGTAGAAACCGTGCATCTGCAAGACGTGTTCGTGTGAGAATACTACATCACGAACCTTCTGCTCAATGGCTTTTGCTTCATCGTCTTTGGTGTTGATCGAATACACGCCGATTGCGGTAAGAATAACCTGATGCTCTCTGTATACCTTCATTTGTATCTCACGGATCAGGCGGTCTAACTGATCTGCTGAATATGTATCCGGAACTTCGATATGAACAGAGCCGTTCCACGCATCCGGACCGTAGTTGTTCAGCACGAGATCATATGCACCTTCAACACCCTCAAACTCGGTAACTGTCTGCTTTATGCTCTTTGCAAGATCGGGATCACTGCGTTCACCAAGTATCTGCGAGATCGTATCTTTCAGCATCTCAAAGCCTGATTTGATGATAACCAGTGAAATTATCGCACCAAGCCACGCTTCAAGCGACAGACCGAAGATCATGAATATTACGGCTGCTACAAGCGTAGAAGCAGAGATGATCGAATCAAGTGTTGCATCTTCACCCGAATTTACAAGCGAATCGGAATTGACCTTTGTGCCTAC
>JAFWUX010000239.1 GCA_017523995.1 Oscillospiraceae bacterium
CCTCTGACCTCAAATACAGCGAGGGTGCGGCTTCCGGTACCGAAAACGGCGAATACTGCACGGTTTCCGTCCGCTATAAGGAGCCGGACGGTGACGAGAGCACACTGCTCACCTATCCGGTCGCAGAAAGCGCATACCGGCAGGTCATGTCCGACAACATGCGGTTTGCATCGGCGGTCGCGGCATTCGGTCTGGTGCTGCGCGACAGCGAATACAAGGGCACCGCAACAAAGGACACGGTGCTCGGCATGGTCACGGAAAACGATACTGCGAATGACCAGTACAAGCAGGAGTTTGTCGAGTTGGTGAAAGCGGCACAGATTTCATAATACAGCGGTATCTCCGATGGATCAATAATGGGGCTCCGCCCCAAACCCCGCTTAAGGGACAAAGTCCCTTAAGAATCCCATTTTAAAGATCATGTTGAACAAACTGAGGCGCGGTGCAAATGTACCGCGCCTTTGTTTTATCATAATCAGTTGTCTGCCTTCCAGAGCACATATTCCGTATCGGTCACATCGTCGTAGTAGAACACATAGTTGATCGGGCTGTCATCATTCAGCTTGACCTCGATGCGCTCCTCGTATGGATTCGGTTCCCACGGCAGCAGCTTCGCGAGCCGGAACATTTTGAGCGTATAGCCCCTGCCTGCCTTTTTATCCTTGTTAAAGGGCTGGTTTGTTCCGAAGTGATTGCCGTCTGTATCGCTGATCGTCGGCCAGACAAAGGCAGAATAGGCCGCTGCCTTGCCCTTTATGCAGAGCCAGAGCCTGTCATCGGAATCCTTCTCGACACGGACATTCTCCGCGAGATTGTATTTTTCGTAGTCCATGGTGCAGTCCGTGATCGCCCACATATACCCGGCAAACAGTCCGGCAGCGACCAGAATGGCTGCGATCGTCGCGGCGGCGACCTTTACAAGGCGCATCCGTTTTTTGATCTTCCTGATCGCGGAGATATCCTTATCCGCTTCAACTGTGATTTTACGGTTCATTTTATCCAGTTCCGCAGCGCATTCCTTGCATTCCGCAAGATGCTCTGTGACGGTTTTTTTTGAGAGTTCACTGCATACGCCGTCTGCATAGAGCGGCAGCAGGTCACGGATCAGTTCACAATTCTTCTTGCTCATTTTGATTCCTCCTCTAATGCTTCAATAATCATCAGCTTTGCGCGGTGAAAGGTCACGCGCGCCCAGCTTTCGGTCTTTCCGAACAGATCGCCGATCTGCCGGAAGCTGAGCTCTCCGAATACCCGCAGCGAAAAGACCTCCTTCTGCGGATCCTTCATCCCGTGGAGAATGCGGTGGATATGCATGGCCTGCTCGGTGTTTTCGAGATGCTCCTCAACGGAAACGCCCGTATCTGCGTGTGTTTCCGGGATCTCCTCACCGGTATAGCGGTTCTGCCGCCTGCAGTGCGTCAGGTAGAGATTTTTTGCGATCTGACAGAGCCACACACGGACGTCGCAGTCCCCGCGGAATTTGTCTGAGGCTTTGACCGCCTTGAAAAATGTTTCCTGCGTCAGCTCCTCCGCGAGCGATTCGTCCCGCGAGATCGAGCACAGATACAGATAAACGGAATGAAAATATTGGTTGTAAAGCACTTCAACATCCATGAGGTTTCCCCCTTTCTGTCCGTAAGACAACGCAGGACGGTTTTCGTTACAGGGAATCAAAAAAATTTTTTCTCTCTTTATTTTATCGTGCCGCGGGGCGTTTGTCAAGCGGGGGCATTGACCGCATTTTCAAAATCAGGTATAATATTGTGTAACCTTTCATGGGCTTGCTGCGTTCATAAGGGCAGAGGAAGGAGGTGCACGGGATGCAGGAGGAAACGCTCATCAGGCTGCTGCGGCAGCAGAATGAGAATGCC
>JAFWUX010000240.1 GCA_017523995.1 Oscillospiraceae bacterium
AATGGCTCTGTCGGATGAACCGGAACAGTATATTGATGATGTTAAGTCCGTCTATGAGAAACTGCATAAGGGGAAATTCCGGGATAATTCATATATGGTTCTTGCTGCGATGCTGCTTTGTGATCTCGGCAGACAAAACACTGCTGATGAAATCATAGAAAAGCATAACGAGATCATGTGCCGGATGAATGACCTGCATCCGGTTCTTGCAAGTTCCGAGGATATTTCATATGCAATTCTGCTTGCGCTTTCTGACAAATCGGTTGACGCAATGCTCAGCGATATGGCAGAATGCTATGACTATCTCAAAAAGGAATGCAAAATTAAAGTGGGATCGGATTCCGTACAGGGACTCAGCGAAATACTCGCACTGACCGACGGCAATATGAAAGCGAAATGCGACAGGATCGTCAGCCTGCATAACCTGCTAAAGGATCATAAAGCCGACGCCGGCGGTTATGCGTTCATATCACTCGGCACTTTCGTCAATATAGATGCTGATCCGGAAGTGCTTGTCAAAGAGATCCTTGAGGCGGATGCATATCTGAGCGGGCTAAAGGGCTTTGACGAAAAGAATCTGCAAAAGAACTACAGACTCATGTTTGCGGTTATCCTTGTTGCCGAAAGCTATGGCGCGGGTATGTCGATCGCGAACAGCATCTCCGTCAGTACGGCTTTGAGCGTCATAAAAGTTCAGAAGATTGTAACGATGATCACAGTTTTGAGCAATGTGCTGCCTTCTGTATTGGGATCTGTGCTTGATAAGAGCGATGCTGAGGAGACTGATACGGAAGCAGGCGCAGAAGAAGTCTAATTGTATTGGAGTAGGGGGCTCTTTTCCTCTTAAATCCTATGTCTATAGATTTACTTCTATTTGATACGATATCTGATATGTATATTTTATTGAAGCCCGGCAATGCCGGGCTGTTTTATATCATATTATCTTGCAATTTCAGCGAAAATATGCTATACTATACTTGGATTATTATAATCTTTTACAGGAGGCTCCCATGATTACAGGCGAGATCAAGAATAAAGCTGATAAAATCTGGACGGACATTTGGTCAGGCGGCATCACCAAACAGTTACGAGCTGTAATGGGAAATGCGGCTATTAAAATTATTCTAAAACCTGACGGGGAGTCTTATAAAGATCTTCTCGCACATCTTGGTGTGGATGACAGTAATCAAGCATAAACTACTGGAGGCGGCAGCAATGCCGCCTTCTATTATTATTATACGGCTTAATCCCATATCTGTCAAGTGGGGATTTATTTTAAAAAAAGCGGAAATCTGGACATTTAAAAATATAACCTGCAAGCAAATTCATGCTTGCTTTCTGAAACGGCCTATGCTATAATGAAGAAAAAACACCGTACAACTTTCAGGGGGAATGCAAAGAGACTGACCAATATTTTGGGGAGGGATACTATGAAACACAAATCCATTCTGCGCAAACTCACAGCCGCTTTACTGTCCTGCACGCTCTGCTGCACTAGCATGACGGTTCCGGTTTTTTCAGCAGACGAAACAACCGAACTGCCGGAGCGTTTTGATTACCGGGAGGCAGCACCGGAGATCCTGACGCCGGTCAAAAACCAGGTCGGCGAAACCTGCTGGGCGTATTCTGCACTCTCCTGTATCGAATCGAACATGATACGGAAGGGTATGGCAGATAATAGTATTGACCTTTCTGAATCGCATCTGGTCTGGTTTACGCTCGGGCAGGGTTTCCCGACAGATCCGGAAGATCCGCGGTACGGCGGCGGAGTGAAATACGGGAGTGAAGCGTATGATGCCGGCGCCTATATCACGATCGAACAGGCCTCTCATGCATCATGGCAGGGTGCGGTTGCCGAAAGCGATGCCGCTCCGATCTCCGAACTGCCCGTGCTGAACGAATCCCTGCGTTATCAGTCTGTCGCACATGTGCAGAACATGCCTTATTACACATATCCAAACAGAAGCAGGGAATTCACGAAGCAGCTGCTCCTAGACAAAGGTCCGCTGAGAATTACCTATTTTCAGAGCAGCCTGCACAACCTTTAAAAAAACAGCGGTTACTACAATCCGGACTATTTGACGGAAATGAAGGCCGGTCTGGAGAAAGGAAAGGATCACTGTGTCCAGATGGTCGGCTGGGACGATCATTACACAAAAGAAAATTTCATGAAGGAACCGCCGGAAGACGGGGCATGGATCATTCGGAACAGCTGGGGGGATTATGCTAACTCGGAGGATGGTTATTTCTACTTAAGCTATTATGAATCGACCATATCACTGATCACATATTTTGACTGCGAGCCTGTTACGAATTATGGCAGCAATTACAGCTACAGTTGCACCCACATTTCCGCATGGCCCGCGCATTCATTAAAGCATGGGTATTATTCGGCAAATGTCTTTGAAGCACAGAAAGACGAAAAGATCGAGGCAGTCGGCTTTCACACGGTCCGGATTTTTTTCGATCCGGCACAGTATGAAATCTCTGTCTGGTTACTGGATTCGGAGCCGGAAGGTCCGCAGGACGGCATGATCGTCGGTCAGTTCACAGAAACGCTTGAATTCTCCGGATACTATACGTTGAAGCTGCCGGAAAGCATTGCAGTCAAAAAAGGGCAGAAGTATTCTGTTGTGATGAAAACGCCGCTCGGGACCCAATGCTTTTTTGATAAAGCAAGTTATAAAGAAGGCGTTTCCTACTACGCGTACTACACGGAAGATGAAGGAGAGCCGACTGACTGGACAGACTGCTTCGGTACAGAGTACGGCGATGTCTGCATCCATGTATACACTGAGTATGAGGGCGAGACTGAAGACTGCATCCGCGGAGACCTGAACCGTGACTGCAAAGTGAATGCTGTTGATCTTTCACTGCTGAAACAGGTACTGCTCGGCAGCGAACGGACAGACATTGACCGAAAGGCGGCAGACTGGAACGGCGACAACGCAATGAACGCAGAGGATGTGAACGGGATGCTTGAATTTTTGCTGCAAAAAGAAGCGTAACGAAAGGTGGGCGCTATGAAACACAAAAACATTCTGCGAATGCTTACGGTGGGCGTGCTGTGCTCCACGCTTTGCTGTACCGTCATGACGGTTCCGGTTTTTTCGGCGGAAGGAACCGAAGAACTGCCTGCACGCTTTGATCTTCGTGATGAAGGTGCCATCACTTCGGTCAAAAGTCAGTATCACGGCACATGTGTTCTGTTTGCGTGCTTTGCTGCGATCGAATCCAATATGATCAAAAAAGGTATGGCGGATTCGACGCTTGATCTTGCTGAACAGCATTATTCCTGGTTTTCCTACGGCAAGAGCGGTCCGGACGATCCGGATGACCCGCTTTCAGGCGATTGGGAACAGGACGGTCTGAACTGCTATAATCATGGTGCAAGCTATTGGCTGGTAACGGGTACGCTGGCTTCCTGGACGGGTGTAGTTCCTGCCTCGCAGATCCCGGACTGCGAACAGTTTGTCGAGATCGATGAATCCCTGCGCTATGCTGATATTGCGCACCTGCAGAATGCACGGTTATTTGATATGGAAGATACGGAGGGAATCAAGCGCGCAATCATGAAAAATGGCGGAATGCACATCGGCTATTTCAACGTAAGAAAACCGGAGCATTATTCCCAATATGGCGGGTATTACCAATCTGATCTGATGGGCACCGATGATGATGATCCCTCCAAGCTGGACGGCGGCGGACATGCAGTCTGCCTCTGCGGATGGGACGACAATTTTCCGAAAGAGTATTTTATCGAAACGCCGCCCGGTGACGGTGCATGGATCTGTAAGAACAGCTGGGGACCGGAAACAACTGCCGGTGTTGATGGCTATACCTACATTTCCTATTACGATCGCTCGCTCAGCAATCCGATGCAGTTTGATATGGAGCCTGCGGATAATTATGACAGTATTTATCAGCGCTGCGGCAGTATGCGAGCTGCATATACCACATCCAATCGCGGCTGGGTGTATTCCAATATCTATACCGCAAAAAAAGACGAAAACCTTACTGCCGTTTCGATCGTAACTCATGAAGCAGATCTGCCTTATGAGATAAGCATCTATGCGCTGAAGGATGGATACGAAAACCCGCGTGACGGTGAGCTCCTTGCACAGATCAGCGGCACGGAACATTATGCCGGATATCATACATATCCGCTGGAATCATCCTGTACAGTTGCGGCCGGACAGACGTTTTCTGCCGTTGTCAAGACAGGGATTCACCCCTCCACGACGACCTTTATGGACAAGAATCCGGATAATTCCGGAACATCGTTCTATCTGCTGTATGATGAGAAGGGGGAGTCCTCATGGCATGATGCGACAACAATCAACGATCACGGGAATGTTCTAGTCAAGGTGTTTACGAAGGACGGTACCGCGGTCAATGAGCAGAATTATCCCGATCCGCTTTACCGTAAAGCTGAATCGGATGCTTACGATAAAAACGGGGATTATGTCATCACCGAAAAGGAGCTTGCAGAAGGCGAACAA
Source organism: Oscillospiraceae bacterium (assembly GCA_017523995.1). Next base: position 4,503 of record JAFWUX010000240.1, read on the forward strand.
TACCTTTGCGGCGACCTGAATCGTGACGGCAAAGTGAATGCCGTTGACCTTTCGCTGCTGAAACAGGTGCTGCTCGGCAGTGAGCGCACAGACCTTTGTCTATTGGCGGGAGATTGGAACAGGGATAAGGCAATCAGTGCAGAGGACGCCAGAGGAATCCTTGGTTTCCTGCAGCAAGCGGAAGCGTAACGAAAGGTGGGTACTATGAAAAAGCATTCCGTTTTACGAAGAATCACAGCAACATTGCTATCCAGCACACTCTGCTGCTCAGGCATGACGGTTCCGGCTTTTTCGGTGGATGAAACAGAAAAACTCCCTGCACGCTTTGACTGGCGCGAGGAAGCACCGGAGATTTTGACGCCAGTCAAAAAACAGGTCGGCGGCACCTGCTGGGCACATGCAACACTCGGCTGCATTGAATCAAATATGATTCGGAAGGGGATGGCGAACAACACCATTGACCTTTCTGAATCGCATCTAATCTGGTTCACGGAAGGGCAGGATTCTCCAACCGATCCGGACGATCTGCGATACGGCGGGGGCCGGAATCTCAGAAAAGATGCCTATGATAACGGGACCAAGTTGTTTGGCATTGCTGCATCACTTGCAGCATGGCAGGGCGTCGTGTATGAAGATGAAGTACCGTCTCATTCCCAAAAGCCGGAACTCGATGAATCTCTGCGCTATCGGTCTATCGCACATTTGCAGAATGCAGAGTCCTATGATACAAATGATGTTATGAATGCCAAGCACCAGCTGATGAAGAAAGGACCCTTGTTTTTGAGCTATTTCAACGACCATAATCATCCGCTCTCGGATAAAAGCGGCTACTATAATCCAAACTATACATGGGAAAAAGACAATGCCGGTGAATTAGATGGAAACGGTCATGCCGTCATGATCGTCGGTTGGGATGACAATTATCCAAAGGAATCCTTCAATGATTCGCCGCCGGACGACGGTGCATGGATTTTGAGAAACAGTTATGGTGACAGTTATAAGAACTCAGATCATGGCTTTTTTTATATGAGCTACTATGAACCGTCCATAAACACGATCGGTTCCTTTGATTGTGAACCGGTTTCGAATTACGGCAGCGTGCATCACTACAATTGCGCTCAACTATCCTATCGCATCCCGCCTTCTCAGACATACGGCTTTTATGTTGCGAATGTATTTGAAGCCGCGAAACCGGAGAAACTAACTGCGGTCGGCTTTTTTTCAGAGAATGCTGCCATTTCGTACGAGCTCTTTGTATACGCGCTGAATGATGATCCCGCGAATCCGCAGGACGGCACGCTGGCAGCAAAAACAGAAGGATTCTCAGAGTTCAGAGGTTTTCATACAGTAAAGCTGCCGCAGAGCATTGCCGTTGAAAAGGGGCAGAAGTATTCCGTTGTACTGAAACTGCCGATCGGTGCCGGAACACACTTTGATACCGGTTGTTACAAAGAGGGCGTTTCATACTATGCTTATTATTCTGCCAAAACGGCGGATCAGGAAAAAAGAAGCTGGTCTGACTGTTATCAAAAAGAGATGGGCGACATTTGCCTTCATGTGTATACAGAGTACGAAGGCGAAACTGTGCCGACGCTTCCCGGTGATATGGACCGCAACGGCAGACTGACAGCCGCCGACCTCTCGCTGATGAAACAAGCGATCCGGCAGCCGGAACGTTCCGACCTGTATCAGCCTGCTGCTGACTGGAACGGTGACAGCGAGATCAATGCAGAGGATGCACGCGGTTTGC
>JAFWUX010000241.1 GCA_017523995.1 Oscillospiraceae bacterium
GCCGTCTAAAAGAGCCTTTCTGACCTTTTCTATATAAGCAAGGAGCTCTCGCATCGCCAACTCTCGCATATTGTCGGCGCGATGCAGCTGGTATTCAGCGTATTGCTTGCACTTCTTCTCAAATTCGATTGCAGTCTCGACCGTGATCTTATCAGGCTTTTTCAATTCTTCCTGACAGCGTTCAAGTACGACTTTTTTATAATATTCATTAAACTCCTGATAGTATCCTTTTAAGCCTTGATTATCGGCTTCCGTATAATCATACAAATCAAATGACAGAAGCAGTGATGAAAGGGACAATCCTTTCTCAGCATTGAACTGTTTTAGCACTTTTTGACGGTCATAAAACCGATCCATTGTTAAATTGTGGGCTTTTTGGATGAGACCGATCAAATCCTCTGTCAGATTTGCAACGGCATAATCCAATAGTTCATCAATTCCCGCAAGCTCAGGATCCATTCGCAGCCTTAATAGGACATCAATCGTTTGCGACTGAAGGCCTGTAACAGAACAGGCGACATCCATATCATGATTCGGAGATGGGTCTTCATCAAGCCCCAGAAGATAGTCTGCAGATACACTATAATATCTGGAAAGCTTTTCGATGATCTCCAGGTCAGGCTTTCTCTTTCCGCTTTCATAGCGACCAAGGCTTTGTTGCGTCGTACCGATACAACCGGCTACCTCGCGTTGTGATCTATTGCCTCGGAGTTTGCGAATGCGATCTGCAAATGCATTTATATCCATTTGGTGTATTTCTCCTTTCGGAAATTATTATCTGAATACGGAAATAAAAACCGATTGTCCCATATTTTTTCCAAAAACGCTTGACAAGCACAGAATCATATGCTATAATATGGAATACAGAAACCAATCGTCATCATTATTATAGCAGGTTTCTAATGATTTGTCAAGGGGGTGGAGCAAATATTTTTCAGAAGTTTTGCGGAACCATAGGAAGGGGGACTGAAAATGAAGAAGGCAAATCAGGACATTCGTGACTACGCGGCTAAGAAAGGGGTGTATTTCTGGGAGATTGCAATGAAGCTCAGTATCTCCGAGCCGACCATGACTCGCTGGATGCGCGTTGAACTGCCGGAGGACAAGCGCCGGGAGATCGAGTGGATCATCGACGATATTGCAATCACCAAGTCGCTCAGTCAATGATTATCCCAAGTGAAGCAGAAGTTCAAGCCATGGCAGAGAAGGAAAGCCCTGAACTGCCGCAACAGAAAGAGAGGTACTATGAACATGATGCAGAACTACAATGTCAATGTCCCCGTCATGAAGGGCATCGCGGAGTGTGCTGAGATGTTCGGCATCAGCCAGCGCTACTGCCGCGAGCTTGCAAAGACCGGCGCCGTGCGTGCGGTGCGCGTCGGACGCGGCAAAATCCTTGTCAATGTCCAGAGCATGGCAGATTACTTCAACCAGACCACGATTCCGGAGGATGAGTCCCCGAATCAGGGAGGCATCCAGCCGATTTCAGTCAGACTGTGAGGTGTGCATGGCAAGCAAGAGAATGTTTGCAAATGCGATTGTCGGCTCAGCACGGTTTCTCCGGATGGGGCAGTCTGCGCGTCTGCTGTACTATGATCTGGGAATGCGGGCGGATGATGACGGAATTGTCGAAGCGTTCACGGTCATGCGGGAGACCGGTGCGAGTGAAGATGATCTGAAACTGCTTGCTGCAAAGGGATTTGTTGTGGTGCTGAATGAGGA
>JAFWUX010000242.1 GCA_017523995.1 Oscillospiraceae bacterium
TGTTTGTCAGCGGCAGAACCGATTACTGGAACGGCGCAACGGTCATGCTCAGCGCGGATACCTACAAGCCGGGCGAGGCGTATCATTTCAAGGCGCGCGTTATGCAGAACAGCGGCGAGGACATCACGATGAAGATGACGCTGCAGTATAACATGGACGGCGAAAAATATGATGAGATCGCACTGGAACCGGCTCCGAACGGCGAGTGGATCACGCTGGAGAATCTGGCGTATACGATCCCGGAGGGCGCGGAGAATCTGCAGCTTTATGTCGAGTCTCCGGACAGCCTGACCGATTTCTACGTCGATTCCGTCTCCGGCGCCGAGCGCGCGGATTAAGGTGTCTCCGACGGATTCAAAATGGGGGCGCTGCCCCTAAACATGAAGAAACTTGTTTCTTCATGTTGGCCTCTGCTGGGGACGAGTCCCCAGACCCCGTGCGGAGCCCGCGCTGGCATTTTCCTCCGGGTGCGGTTAGCGAAGTTCTCCCAACAGTCTGAACTTCACGCCGCGTGGCGGCTTCTGAAAGGTTACTTCTCCCAAGGATGAAGCCCGCCGAAAGCGCAGAAAAACGGGTGCTGACGGAACAGTCGGCACCCGTTTTGCATCAAGCATCCGGTCGGGCGGTAGGCTGACGGTTTGCAGCCTCATAAAAGTTTGCAGGTCGAGGGCGGAGCCATCGTCGCGCTACGCAGAGCGCGAAACTCCCCGGCGTGCAAAGAGCCAGAAGGGCTTGGGGTCCGCACGTTTGCCGAAGGCAAACTGCGCAGTTTCGCTTTGCGAAACATGGGCGATCAGAGGCCCCCATTCTCAAATCGCATCCGCGAAGCGGATACTTCTTAATTAGGCGAATCCCGGATGGATTCGCAGCGCCCGCTGCCGTTTTCCTCCGGGGACGGGGAGCGAACATCGCCCAATATGCTTTTCCGCACGCCGCTAAAGCGGCTTCTGATAGGTTACTGCTCCCGGCACGAAAGCCTGTCGGCAGCATACCGGTATCTATTATTTCGTGAAGAGCGAATGGTGAATAACGGACAAATCAAACAGGCGCCTGCCGCTTCCGGCAAACGCCTGTTGTCTGATGATGAAAAAACTGCGGGAAAGCTTATTTCCGCCGGATATCCTGATACAGCAGACCGCATTTCGTGCAGTACCACACAAGCCGTCCGGCGCGGCAGAGCGGCATCCGGAACTGCATGTTCCATTCGGGATACTGCTTGAACAGCATGACGGTGCTGTCACTGATATACGCGGCAACGGAGATATAATGCTCCTTGGTCATCGGGTGGTCGGCGGTGACATACCATTCCCCGTCGATCTCCTCCAGCTGCAGCCGTTCTCCCTCCGGGGCAGGCTGCGGAACCTCCGGGGTCAGCGTTTTGCCGCAGCAGGTGACCGCCGCCTCCGAGGTCGCCGTGATGATGTTCCCGCATTCTCTGCATACATAAAATCTGATCTTTTTCATATCGCCTTTCTCGCTTTCGTTTTTCCGGATCGAGCCGGAGAGCAGCGTCTGCATGTCCGTCCCGAGAATCTCCGCCAGCACGGGCAGCAGAGAGATATCCGGACTGCCGTTGCCGCATTCCCATTTTGAGACGGCCTTGTCGCTGACGCTGAGCTTCTCGGCCAGCTGCTTCTGTGTCAGGCCGCTGCGCATCCGGAGCTCCCGGATCAGCGCGCCGGTTCTGGTCTGATCCATGCGATCACCTCTTGAAATAAACTGTATGTTCATTGTAGCAGAACCGTGCGGAATTGTCAATCTACGCTCCGTAGACTTGGTTCGATACGAAAAACCTGCTCCCTGCAGCCGGTATGACTGCGGGAAGCAGGTTTTCTGCATTATTGCTGTTCGATCGCGCCGACCGGGCAGGTATCTGCACAGCATCCGCAATGCAGACATTCCTCCTGTGCGATCTCCGCCTTGTCCCCGACCGTGATGCAGCCCTGCGGACATGCATCCGCGCAGGCACCGCAGCCGATGCAGGCGTCCGTCACAAGGTATCCGCCCGCCTGCGGCTCTGCGGCAGGCTCCGGCTCCGCTGCCCCGAATGTGAAGCTGCCGCTCTCCTTGCCGGAAAGCGCTTTCCATTCGCCGCTGCCTGCGGTCATGCAGAATACGGAAACTGCCTTTTTGGCCGGGTATTTCTCCGCGAGATACTTCTGCGCTGTGAAGAACTGCGGCAGAAGCTCCGTGCCGGCTTCGCTGATCTTGCCGTACACGGTCACCGCGGTGCCGTTCACGGGATCCTCGCTCTTTACACCCGAGCACACAGCGTAAGCGCTGCTTTTCAGGCATTTGCAGAGCGTTCCGTCCTTTTCCGTGAGGAAATACAGTCCGGCTTCGTCAGCGTACACTGCATCCGCGATGCCGCTGACCGGCAGGCCGTCCTCATTCACGGCTGCCAGCGCGGTTACATGAATCTGCGTGACAAGCAATTCAAAGCATTCTTTTGCTGTCATAGGATCACCTCCGCTATCAGTATAGCATATCGGGACTGAAATTGCAATGATTTCAAAAAATAAATAAAAGCGGATGGCTGCCTCTGCCGCGAGGCGCGTGATTCAGGCAGAAGAAAACGACGGTCTTTCAGACAAAAACAGAATCCGGAGAGCGGCATTTTGTCGCGGACGAACGGCGGCATTTCGTCACGCGGCTGGCAGTTCGTCGCGAAATACGGGATTTCGTCGCCGTATACGGGATTTCGTCCTCAAAAAACGGGATTTCGTCCGATTATATTGCTATTTAAGCAAGATTGTGGTATAATGTGAATATGCACAAACAGTTTGGAATATGATAAATGTGAAACCGAAACGGTGCGCAAAAAACGGCATAACCATTGTTAACTATCGGTAGCAATTTTATCCTAAAAATCGACAAAAATCGAACATGTGCCCCTGTATCTTTTTTACCATAATTTGACTGCATTCAGTATGCAAAATTGAAAACATCTCCGAAAGAGAGCAAAATGCTCATAAGCGATTGACAAACAGATACGAAGATGTTATAATTTAGCTACTGCAATATTATTCTATAAATGCAGAATCCAGCAACAGAAGGGAGGGAATCCGGTGATTCCGGCGACGGCAGAGGAATCTGACATTTACCGTGTGGGACACGGAGGGGAACCGCAATATTTCACCTTGTCAGCAGAATCTGCGGAAGCTGTCTGAAAGGAGGAAACGGGAAGGGAAAACGTAAAATCTCGGCACGCTTGTTTCTGCCGGACTTACAGGCTCCCTGCCGGATCTGCGGCAGCCAAAATACGCGTCCTGCACACCGGCGCAGCTGTAAGACACAGAAACACCAAACAACACACCACATTTATTAAAGGAGAAGAACGATGACACGGAATCATTCTATCAAGAGATTTTTATCCGGTACAGTCGGTGCAGTGATGTTCCTTTCTGCACTGCCGGCGATCGCAGCCAACGCAGCAGTCGGCACGACTGTTCTGACCTACGAAGACTATGAGGTCAGCTACGCAGTAACAGACGAGTGGAACGGCGGCCAGAACGTCCTCATCACGGTGACGAATCTGGGCGATGAGTCCCTCTATAACTGGGCATTCCAGTATGATGCAGGCGGAAGCATTGAGGGTCTTTACAACGCAGTCGTTTTTGAGAACGAGGATACGGATTACATCGTCAAGAACAACGGCTGGAATTTCGAGCTTGCACCGCAGCGCAGCGTCAGCTTCGGCTACACCATGCGCGGCGAGGATCTCTCTGTCCCGACCGATTTCGAGCTTCGCTCCGAGCGCGTCGATGTGACGGAGGGCTATGATGTCGAGATCGCGTATGACGACGTCTGGCAGGACGGTATGCGCGGCAGAATCATTGTCACGAATACGACCGAGCAGCCGATGGAAGGCTGGACGCTCGGATTTAATACCAACTTCCAGGTCGAGTATGTCTGGAACGGCAGAGTGATCGACACTGACGGCAATCACTACGTTGCTGCAAGTGAAGCGTGGACGCAGTACCTTGCACCGGGTCAGTCCAAGGAGATCGGCTTTGTCGGTTCCTTCGAGCCGGGCACCGAGCCGGCATTCTCCGACTACGAGTTCACCAAGGTGCGGATCAAGGGTCTGCATGAGAATGACGGCCCGATCATCGAAATTGATATGGATACTGATAACATTGACCTCGGCTATATCGAGAACCTCATCCACGAGGGTCTCATCACCGCAAACTTCGACCGCAACAGCCACATTCGTGCGATCGACGGCAAGTTCACCAACAAGCCGCTCGTGACTGCTGAGGATGCTGCACATATCCTGAACTGCGCACATACCCTGTTCGATCAGAACTTCCATGCAGACGCAGAGGATATCACGATCACCACGAACGGAGACGAGACCTTCTTCAAGTACACCGCAAAGGTGAACGGCGTCGAGGTTCAGGGCAGCCAGATCATTCTTTCCGCAAAGAACGGCGTAACCACCGGCATGACCAGCACCTACAACAAGCAGGGCATCACCGCCGGCACGACAGCTTCCATCACCGCTGAGGAAGCTGCAGATGCAGCATTTGCAGAGCTCTTTGCAAAGAATCCGCGTCAGCTCACAGCACTCAAAACAGCTTCCGGCCTGAGCGAGGAGGAGGCGATTGCAGTCCTCAAGAGCACCTTTGAGGTGAATCAGGAGCTTGTACTCTTCCCGGTGAACAACCAGACACTGGCACTCACCTGGAAGGTGTCGCTCGTCAACAGAACCACGCTGACTGCTGATACCGTCGTTGATTACGACGACGTCAACGATTACGCGAAGTATCTGTTCGGCGGTTACAGCCGCAGCTACTACGTCTATGCAGACGGCCAGAATGCAGGCACGGTTTACTACTCTACCGGCTTTGGCGGCAATGCACTGACCGCTGTGGACGGAAACGGCTTTGACCTCAACGACAATGTGAGAGTGTTCGGTGCCGTGGAAGACAATTCCGTTTATGAAATGTATGACAGTGCGCGGAACATCGAGACCTGCCGCGCTGACGTTCAGCTTTTCGTGCTCGCAGGTCAAGTTTTCGTCAACTGCACTGTTCCGGGTGACACGATCGCTTCCGCCAGTCAGACTTTCTCCGATAAGAACGCTGTCTCTGCACATGCCAATATGAGCGACATCTATGATTATTATCTGAATGTCCTCAACAGAGATTCCTATGACGGACAGCATTCCCCGATCCTTCTTTCCACCGGTGTCAGAATGGACGTTGAGCCGTTCGTCAACGCGATGTGGTTTTCGGATCCGACTACGGGTGCCGAGCTGTTTATGATCGGCGATGCGGGTCCTTCGATCAAGCTTGAAAATGCCGTGGATATTCTGGCACATGAGTATCAGCATGCTGTGACCCAGTATACGGCCGGTCTGCTCCCGCTGGGCGAAGCAGCTGCCATGAACGAAGCATATTCCGATATCTTCGGTGCGCTGATCGAGGGCAAGTCTTATACCGATCCCGGCTTCGCGACCATCGGCGAGGACAGCGGCCTGATCATAAGATCCATGGCAGATCCGGAGAGCATCCTGGATGCGGACGGCAATCCGACCGGCGCGGATCACTATTCCGATATGAGCGATCCGACTTTTCAGGCTCTTGCTGCTGAGGATGAGGGCGGCGTGCACCTTTACAGCACGATTTTCAGCCGTGCAGCATATCTGATGATGACCGATGCCGCAAACGCTTCCGTTTCTTACAGCGACTGGGCAAAGATCTTCTACAATTCCCTGGATTATCTCACTTCCGGTTCTGAATTCACTGACGGCCGCTATGCAGTTGTCAGAGCAGCAAAGGAATACGGCTTTGACGATCCGATGCAGGAAGCAATCAAGCGCGCATTTGATACCGTCGGCATCACCGAGCCGGAGTGCATCAGAATCGTACTCAGATGGGGCGAAACGCCGAGTGATCTGGACTCTCACCTCATCGGACCGAGAGTCACCGGCAACGGCAACTTCCACACCTACTATATCGACAGAAACTACTATGTCAACGATACGACCTATACCGTTACGAATGCGGACTTTGCAGCAGAGCTGGACTATGATGATACGACTTCCTACGGTCCGGAGATCACCACGATCCACGAGCTGACTGAAGGCGACTACTATTTCTACATCCATGACTTTACCAACCTCAACAGCACGACCTCTGATCAGATGTCTCAGTCCGGCGTGACCGTGAAGATCTATCGCGCGGCATCTTCGGAGATCATGTACACCGAAGACGGCGCACCGGCAGTCTTCACGATCGACACGGTACAGCCCGGCACCCTCTGGAAGGTCTGCAAGATCAGCATTTCCGCGGACGGTGCTGTCACCATCACACCGGAAGGCGATATCACGTTCCACAGCAATCCGTCTACCGTCGGCGCCTGATCCCCGCGCATGTTTTTCATATTTTTTCCTATGTGATTCCCGATCTGACAGCAGGGCAGGGGGCTTCGGCTCCCTGCCCTGCGCAGTTTTGCGGCGGTATGCGTTGACTTTTCAGCGCTGCGGAAGTATAATGGGATCAGAAAACCGCAGGACAGAATGAAAAGGTCGTGAACCCATGATGTTTTACACGTTCCGGTACCGCTCACCGCTCGGCAGCATCATTCTTGCAGGTGACGGCGAATCCCTCACCGGCTTATGGTTCGACGGGCAGAAATACTTTCCCCGTAAACGCCTGTCTGAAAGCACAGAGGCAGAGCTGCCGGTTTTTGCGCAGACCGTCAAATGGCTCGATATCTATTTCAGCGGCAATGCGCCCGATTTCACGCCGCCGCTCAACCCGCAGACAACGCCGTTCCGCAGGGATGTTTATGAGATCCTGCTGACGATCCCGTTCGGGCAGACCATGACCTACGGTGAGATCGCGGATCGCATCGCGGAGCAGAAAGGCATTGCGCGGATGTCGGCGCAGGCAGTCGGCGGCGCGGTCGGGCATAATCCGGTCGCAGTTATCATCCCCTGCCACAGAGTTCTCGGTGCAGACGGCAGTCTGACCGGATACGCCGGCGGGCTTGAACGGAAGGCGGCGCTGCTGCGGCTGGAACAGTCCTTCGCAATATAAGACGCAATATAAGAAAAACCGCGGACCCCCTCAACAGGGATCCGCGGCTTTGTCATCTCCGCGGGCTATTATGCCGGGGATGCAAAAAGCCGAACATTGGAAATAGTATGCAGCCATTTGTTCAGGGCTGTACGCACTGTGCCCCTTCAGCCACCACCTGACCGTTTCCGCAAAGCTGCTGACCGCAAGATCAAGCGCATAGTCATGCGGTACATTCTCGCTGACGGTAATATGCTCGTCAAATACCTGACAGAGATATTCCTTCAGATAGCGCAGGAATATCTCTCCGCACTCTCCGCTGAACAATCCTCTGATGCTCTGCTGTTTTTCTTGCAGGTGATATAATATGTGCGTGATCCTGTCCCGGAATGAACTGTGATGTGAGAAATCGTGCTTCTCCTCGCACAGGATCTCCTCGGAGAAAACATGGTCGAATATATCCGTACACAGGGCTTTGAGCAGCTCGTCCTTTGTCTCAAAATGCGCATAAAAAGTGCTTCTGCCGATGTCCGCTTCATCTATGATGTCCTGCACGGTCATAGATGTGTAGGTTTTCCGTTCAAGCAAGGCTGAGAACGCCGTAAATATCAGGTTTCTCGTTCTGCGCTGCCGTCTGTCCATGATATGCCCCTTTCCGTACAATTTCCGCTTTTTGTCCGGTATCGTACATTTGGAATCAACCGGTTATTGAAATACTGCTGTTTCTGTGCTATGATAGATACAGAACAGGTTGTCCGTTATCGGATATATCATAGCATAACATACAGCGTTTGTCAAGGAGGCTTACCGTGCGCGAAAAGAGAGATTTCAGATTTGATAAGAAAGCCGGGAAATATGATGACAGCTATGCGGGCAGGCTTTCGGAGAAATTCTATGGGCTTGTGACAGAGAATGTGGAGCTTTCCGAAGGTATGACAGTTCTTGAAATGGGCTGCGGAACGGGAACGATCCTGTACCGGCTTTCGCAGAAATGCAGTATCAGCGGTTATGGCGTTGATGTTGAGGAAAAGATGCTTGAACAGGCAAGGAAGAAATGTCCCGGTATGCAGATCCTGAACTGCGTCTGCGACGACACGCCCTTTGAGGACGGCAGCTTTGATGTGATCGTGGCGTGTATGGCATATCATCATTTTCCCGACAGGGACGGCTTTTCAAAGGAATGTGCAATCATCATGATTTTGCCAATCGTATGCGGCTTTTTCACTTTGATCGTTGTAATGAAGCAAATGCCGAGCAGCATCAGCATTGCCGGAAGCAGCACAATATTTTTGATGATGCCCGCCAAAAACAGCAGATACAATACCGGCAGCACAAGTGCGACTGTTGTGACCGGTACACCGAGATATTCCGAACGGCGTTCGTCCGTTTTGCTCTGCCGTTCCTCCTCGCGCACATTGAAATAGGACAGACGAATCAGCGCAAAAAGCGTATAGACTGCCGCAATCATGCCGGAAAACACCGTTTTTCCTGCAAACATATATACGAACACGCCGGGCAGCACGCCGAAGCTGATGAGATCGCTGAGAGAATCAATCTGAATCCCGAAGCGCTTTTCGCTTTTCGTGCGCGTTTTCGTCGATGCAACCGCCCCGTCAAACATATCGCAGAAGCCAGTGAACATCAGGCAGATCAGTGCCGTTTTGAAATTGCTGTTGACGGACATCAGGATCCCCATAAACGCAGACAGCATTCCCAGATATGTGAGAATCACTGTGTAATCATAATAATCCAGAAGCAGCGGACATTCCCGTTCGTTATGCTCATCGCTCCCGATTTCAGACATATCCAATGCCATCTCTGCATTAAAAATGCTTTTATTCATTATGATCCGCTCCTTTTCGGTTTTTATTCTACATAATATCGCATCAACCTTGAAAAAACATTGAAAACAATTCAAACAGTCAATAAATATCACTATTTTATCATACCGAATAATACACTGTAAGCCAATATGCACCACGGCTTTCCAAGTATGATGATCCAAACAAACTTCCTTTTGTCCATTTTAATGAGTCCCGAAAAATAGCAGAGAATCGGTATGCTTGATTGCATTGTCTATGAGGATAGCAGTCAACTGCCGGATATTATCCTCATTTGCGTAAAAACTGATGTTTTCTGCGATTTCGTAGCTGTATTCTATGCCTTTGTCATCCGACAGCATCGACAACCATTTTCTGTAGTGAGGGCAGGCTCGGAAATGAGCCTGCCCGTCATCATAATTTTGTTCAGCATAGAGCACCTTCCTTTTAGTCCTCGCATTCATCCAACCCGTGCAGGAGCTGAATGTAAATGCACTCTGCTCGGTCGCGCTCCTCGCCCTCGGTTGTCATCATCTGTCTAAGGAAGAAATTTAGTGCTTCTTCCCGGTCATCCCAGACCTCTTTTTTGCCTTTATAAAAGGTCGTGACCTTGCGTGTTTTCGGCATTGCCAGTTCAGGTATTCTTAGCATAATAAGCACCTCCGTTTTTTGTTTGTGATTCCATTATAACCGCACAAGCAAAAACGAGAAACAGTATGTGGTCTTTGATTTCAAGGACGATAACGGCGAACGCAGGCGCAAATGGGTAAGTACAGGTCTGAGCGAAAAGTGTACTAAGAAAGCACTGGCAGCAAAGGTCGAGGAAATCATCGGTGCATTCTATGAGGACTTTCTCTCCGGCAAGGCGACCAAAGCCAAACACAAGAGAGCAGACCGCACGGTCGTGAGTGCCGAGGCACTTGCGGAAGGCGTTGCTGTAAGAGCAGGAAACTGTCTGTTTGTGGACTTCCTGAGCCATTGGCTCGACACTGTAAAGCCGGCAATTGCGTACACAACATATTGTGGCTATATTGGCTATATTGAGAAGATCAGCACCTATTTCAACGAGAAATACCCTGAGCTGCTCTTATGCGAGATCACGCCTTTGCAGATTCAGCAGTTTTACAATGACTTGTATAACAGCGGTCTGACGGGCAATACGGTCAAGCATTACCACGCCAATATCCACAAAGCACTGAAATATGCGGTCAAAATGGATATGCTCGAATCAAATCCTGCCGACAAGGTGGAGCTGCCGAAACTGGAAAAATACAAGGCGTGTTTTTACAGCAAGGAGGAACTGAACAAACTGCTTGCGGTATTCAAGGGTGACAGAATGGAGCTTGTCGTACATATCGCAGCTTATTACGGTCTCCGCAGAAGCGAGGTCATCGGTCTGAAGTGGGATGCGATCGACTTTGAGAAAAAGACCATCAAGATTTGCCGAAAGGTCACAAGCCAGACGGGTTCAGGTCATGAGGAGATCATGGTGGACAATACACTGAAGACAGAAGCAAGCGTGAGAACGCTCCCTCTGATTCCCCATATCGAGAGGATGCTCATTGAGCAGCAGCAGAAAGAGGAAATGTACTCCAAGCTCTTGAAATCCGATTTTGACAGAACCCATGAAGGCTTTGTGTGCCGTGATCCATACGGCAAGCTGATCACGCCGAACTTTGTCACCGACCATTTCAAGAACATGATAAAGAAGCACGGTCTCAGACGGCTTCGGTTCCATGATCTGCGACATAGCTGTGCCAGTCTTTTGCTTGCAAACGGAGAGTCCATGAAAGCCATCCAGGATTGGCTCGGGCACTCGACATTTAATGTAACAGCGAATTTTTACAGTCATCTTGATTACACATCGAGGATTTCTTCTGCTGAGACGATTGCAAGAGTCCTCGGTGACGATGAAGATGAGGAAAACGAAAAAACCGCAGGCTCTTTGTAAGAACCTGCAGCCGTGAAACAATCGAAAATACGCTCAAATAGGAGCAAAAAAGCGATAACTCCCACACATCGCTGCGTGGGAGTAATTATGGATGCAGGCACTGCCTGCTGGTGCCGGTGGCGGGGGTCGAACCCGCACGATATTGCTATCATTGGATTTTGAGTCCAACACGTCTGCCAATTCCATCACACCGGCAAATATGAAATTTATCCGCTGCGGACAAGATAAAAAGTCCGCTATGTCAACCAAATCTGCGGAACGAATTTGGAAAGCAACCGAAAAATGGTAGACAGGTTGGTAGAAAACAGCCCTCACACAGCTAAGATTTTCTACCAGACTACCGCCAAAACATCGGAATATCGGAAAAA
>JAFWUX010000028.1 GCA_017523995.1 Oscillospiraceae bacterium
AGGAGTGAGGAGTGAGGAGTGAGGAGTGAGGAGATGCGGTGCCGCCTGCGGCGGCGGATTTGAAATAGTGGGAAGGTGAGAAGCTGCAGCATGTTGCGCCGAATTGCAGAATGGTTCTTCGGCGGCTATAGATAATCGGAGCCGCGCACTGCGCGGTCGGCACTGCCGACCGACTGGCTTTACAAAATCGGAGTAATGTTGTATAATAATCAGGCGGGGCGGCAGATGCAGACACAGCAGGATTTTAGCCGCCCGATCCGGATAGAAAAGAGGAGATCGCATGGATTTTTCACTTGCACTCAGCGGCTTTTCGCTGCTTTCGCCGGCCGAACAGAAATCGCAGATTCTGGCGACCAACCGCGACGCCGAAGCCTATTACGGTCTGCAGCTGACGCCTGCCGATGCCGAAATGCTGGTGCAGACCGCACAGACCGCAATCCGTTCGCAGGATCTTGTGCAGTTCGGCGGCAGCATCACGCCGCGGCTGATCCGCTGGTTTCTGCCTGCGGGATTGTTCGGGCGCAATTATGCCGCACAGATCGCGGAGCTGACCGAAGCGTTCTATCAGCTCAAGGGCGATCTGCAGGCAATCTATGATACCGGAGACGATCCGGATTGCGTGCTCTCGGATAACGCGATTCTCGATTATATGTATAAATTCTACACGAGCCCGACATGCAGCGGCGATGCGGGGGAGATGCTCGCACAGGCGGAGCGCATTCTGATTCCCGCAATGCGCAGACTGCTCGAGGTGCGGGCGGCGGAGCGCAAGCAGCATGCGGAGGATCTCGGCGACCCCGAAATGCGGATGCTCTATGCGGATAAAATCGCGCAGGAATCCGCGGAGGATACCTACGAATCTGCCTATGACGAGGAGCAGTATGACTACGCCTACCGCGAGGAGATGCACCGCGATATGTTCGGCAGCTATCTGCGCGATTATGTGCAGGATCCCGCCGAGCAGCATACGCGCGGCACCTTTGCCGAGGAGCTTGAGGAGGCACTGCGGCGCAATCCGGCGTTTCTGCTGCCGAGCGCGCAGCAGGAGGCGGAATGGCTGCAGAAAACCGAGGACTGGGATTCGGAATCCGGAGAGGAGATGTTCTGATGGCAGATATGCAGATCATGCAGGCGGATGCATTTGCAGCGCCTTTGCCGCATAAAGATTACACGATGCACCTGCTGCAGACTGCGGCGGCATACAATCTGCTGCCGGCGGAAAAGCTGGAGGCGCTCCGCAGCGGTTTGCAGCGCGCTGCGGCGGAGCGTGCCGCGCAGTATACGGCGGGGAAAAGCACAACGGTCACGCGCAAACAGGCGGAGGCGTTTTATGCTTCGGTGTTCACGCAGCTCGATGCGGTTCTGCTGACTGCGCCGACGGATGCGGAGGCGCTCGAAGAACTTGCATCAACACCGCTGTCCGAACTGCTCGATCAGGGCGCGCTCCTGACCGTGCACGCCTGCGAATATGCAAAGATGCATTTTCGCAAAGCCTATCAGCAGACAAAGCCCGTGCAGACCTCGTTCTTTCGGGCGCTGCTCAAGGATTTTGAGCAATTTTGTACAAAATATGATGCGCGGTTCCGTGCAACCGATACAAAAATTTCGTACTCCTATCCGCTGCTCTGCGGCAGGCAGATTGCGGAGAACGGCGCCGTCGGCGTGTGCGGGTATTATGCGGCGCTGAGCACCGAGAGCGACTTCATCTGCTGCTTTGATCCGGCGGATATCCGCGCGATGATGACACGCTATGCGCAGCGCTTTCTCACATCCCCCGATATGATCGCGGAGAACATCGCAGAGCTGATTCTGCGGCACTGGGTGATCCGGCTTCTTTGCGGTGCAGAGGGCTTTTCTGTCGCTGTCACCGGTGACATGATCGGGGCGGTGCAGGCGGAATACAGCAGCCGGACAGCGGCGCAGCTCGGCGATGCGATCCGGCTCCGGCTCGGTGCGTGCCTGATGCCGGCACACCGCCCGCTGATGGAGTATCTGGAGCAGTCGCTTGATGTATTCGCGGCGGGGATGCATGACAGGATCCTTGTGGGCAGACTGGAGGGGCTCCTTGCGCCGGAAACGAAAGAAAGCTGAAAAGAACATGAAGAAATGATGAAAAAGCTTGCAATATTTTCCAAATTCTGATATAATAGAATCAGGCGGAGAGACTGCCTATCAAAAATATATAGCAGGCGGAAAAAATCCGCCGCAAGGGGGAATTTCATATGGTAAAGGAAAACCTGAACAATCCGGGTTCCGCGGTGTTTCTGGCGGTGCTCGGGGCAGTGCTGATCCTGATGCCGGGCGCAGCTGTTTCGACGCTCGTCCGCTGCTTCGGGCTGGTGCTGATTCTGATCGGAACGCTGAAGTTTGTGCCGCAGCTCCGCAGCAAAATGCGTGATGCAGCGGGCAATGCAGCGATGTTCAGCTCTGCAATGACGGTCGCAGCCGGATTCCTCGTGATGATGTGTCCGGAAAAGGCGGCGTCGGTCTTCCCGATGTTTGCAGGCATCATCATCCTGCTGGTCGGTCTGGCGCATCTGATGCGTGCGCTTGCGGCAAAGCAGGCAGGCGATCCTGCGGCGCGCATGATGACCGTGTTCTCGGCGATCACGATTGCGTGCGGCGCACTGATCTGTCTGAATCCGTTTTCGGCGGTCACAACGCTTGTGCGGATCGTCGGCGTGATCCTGATCTACAACGGCATCACCGGCTTCTGGATGGAAGCAAAGAAAATCTGAACGAATGAAGGCGGCGTTCCCCGTGCAGGGAGCGCCGTTTTCGTTTTGGTTGCAAAATGATATCAGAATCATAACAACCTGCCGGAGATGCTTGCATTCGTGCGCCGCTTGTGCTATAATGATAAAAGCGGCTCGCGCCGCAGGCAGTCGAAGGAGGACGTTGAAATGAAGATGAAAACAAAACTGATCATCGCGGCAGTATCCGTTGCGGCAGTTGCCTGCATCATCGGCGGCATTGCGATCGGCATCAAGCATAAAAACGAAATGACGGCACTGCAGACACAGCTCGAACTGCAGCACGACAGCGAACTGAAGCTGCAGGAGGTCATCTCGGACCTGAAAAGCGAAAATCTCTCGCTGACGAACGAAAAGGAATCGCTCGCGGATCAGATCGCCGAGCTGACAACCGAGGAGGTCATTGTATTCAATGCGGGCGTTGTGATGGATGAGATCAAAAACATCAGCGAGCTTGCCTCGGTCGAGTATCGCTATACCAATGTCGGCACACTGGATTCAGCGCGCGTGTTCACGTTCATGAAGGAGTGGAAGGTGCCGTTTTCCAAAAAGGCGGCAATCGTCACAATGGACGGCGTCATCAAGGCAGGCATCGACCTCTCGCAGGTCAAGATTGAGAGCAACGAGAACAAAAAGACGATTACCGTCACAATGCCGGAATCGCGGATTCTCTCCAATGAGCTGGACGAAAAGAGCTTTAAGGTTTATCAGGAGGACGAATCCGTCTGGAACCAGATCACGCTGACCGACAGCAAAGAGCTGCGCGACCAGATCAAAAAGCAGGCGGAGCAGAATGCCGTGGAGAACAAAATTCTCGAGCAGGCATCTGATAAGGCGGAGCAGCTTGTCCGCAGCATCATTGAAGCGACGCCCGGCATCAAGGAGACCTATCAGATCAGCTTTGAAGCCGCAGAGAAATAAAGAACAGTCACCGCTCCGGAGTATTGCGCTTCGGGGCGGTTTCTTTTTCAGAACCGTCCGCCGTCAGGCGGACACCGCAATTTCTCACTTCTCATTTCTAATTTCTCATTCTAAAAGATGCTGCGTTTTTGCTTTTATTGATGTGCCAATTAAATCTTGAAGAATAGATGCGCAGGATTTTTGTCATGAGACAAGGCAGAAAGCCGCAGCCTTGCTGACGCAAGGCAAGGATTTCTAACGCAGTATCATGGCAAAAAGACAAGCAGATATCTTCAAGAGATAGTTGGG
>JAFWUX010000029.1 GCA_017523995.1 Oscillospiraceae bacterium
ATACCAATCCTTTCCGGGCACGGAATCATGGCATTCAGCATCTCCATGATACCACATTCTGCCCATCCTGTCAACCCCAAACACCAGTGAATTCACTGTGTTCTTTCTCTTACATCATTGAAAAAGATGATTCGGGAGCAGTCACTCCGGTTTGTCCGGAGTGGCTGCTTTTTTTGTGCCCGGGAATCGGCTAATCGCGGTAAAGGGCCGGTTTTGTTCTCATGTTACCTCCCGTTCTTATCGCCTCCTTGTTCCTGCGTTATAGTATCCGTTCGGAATCGACGCCGAAAACTTCTTTTCATTCTCCCTCTCAACCATATCCTGAATATAAGTCCCGGCTGCGATGCGTTCTGCCATGTCCAGCATCTCAGATGCTTCTTTCAGTTTGTCGCAGAGCTCATTATGCAGGGCTCTCGCCGCATCCAGCTTCTCGTTTTCCTCCGGCGTGCGTCTTGTGATTCTCACATATTGATCGACAGTCTGGGCTGCCTCTCGTTCCCTTTCTGTCAGTTCCGTGAACCGCCTGCACATGGAATCAAGCGTTTCACCTTTGTTGAGTGCTGCATTCAGCGCAGAGATCTTATTCAGCTCAGCATCATTCACCCAGGTAAGCGGTCTGTCCTGCCGCAGCTTTCGTGCCGGAAGACCGTAGGGTACAAACACCTCCATGTATTGCAGCATGGTCATCAGCACCGCCTTGTTCGGTGCATTGTTCTTCTTTGCTTCCTCTGCCTGTGCCTCGATCTGCTGTTCATATTTCATTCGATTGGCGATTCTGTTTCTCAGTGCACGTTCCGTATAGAATTCTCCGAGCGATTTCAGCCGGATGTACCTTTCCCCCTCCCAATGTTTCAGCGAAATGTACTTGCCGATCTTGATGCCATATCCCGCATGGTTCAGCATTTGCAGCAGCTCTTTGAATGACTTTGCGGTGAGCGCATATCGGTCAATATCATCACGAAGCCGGTCTCTGGCAGTTGTGTGCGGCACTTTGTATGTCCGTTCGATCTCCCGGATTCTCTGCGCATAACATTCCTGCGCCTCAAAGCCATTCTCCGTTTCATGGTACGGGATTTGCTCTGCCGTCAATTGCTGCGTGACATAGTTCAGCTTATCATCCGATGCATAGAAGAACGATTTGTACGGCGAATACTTCTGTTCTTCCAGTGTGCTGACTGTCTGATGCAGCGCGTTCAGTTCCGTCTTCATTTTCCTGACTGCTTCCGCCTGCATATCACTTGCTGAGATTGTTCTGTTCTGTTTCAGAACCGTTTCCAGCCGTTTTGTATCCTGCACGGTCTTGTATTCCTCCACGGTCAGATGCGGATTGTGCGCGTCCTTTTCGTCACGCTCATACCCATTATGATGCAGAATCAGCTCCATGATCTTTCTTTCCGATTCCTCCCACAATACCAGTTGATTCTTGCCGCCGTGCTGCGGAGCAAAGCCCTGTTCAATCATAGCCGCCCGCATTGACACCCCCTTTTTCAGTCCGCGCTGCCGTTCTTTGGTATAGAACGGAATGAAATCAATGTGCAAGTGCGGAGATGCTTCGTCCAGATGCATAACCGCATTGAAAACATGAAGATTCGGATTCCGTTTTTCAAAATCTTCCATATATTCGTACAGCATCGTTCTGGCTTCATTCCATAGCGCACCGCCGTATACCATAGACTTGCTGTCCCCGAACTGCACAACCACTTCATAGAACGGCTCCTCTCTGTGACCGTTCGCAATGTGCGAATAGTAATCTGTAATACGGCGTGTCGGGCGTTTCTGCTTCTCGTTATACTCCCGGATCGCTTCTCCGAAGAGCTCCTCATATGCTTTCTCAACCGGCTGTGCTTTGAATATCACATTCTGCATCGTATATCCGGGCCGGATGTTCGGTGCAATGAACTGCCGGTTGTTGTGCGCGATATTCGCGCCGTGCGGTGAGCCTGCTTTTCCGAGCGTAAAGCTGATACTAAACTTCACCATACGCTGTTTCCCCCTCTCTGTCTTCCCAGATCGTGCGCTGCGGTCAGTATCCCAACGATCACCCAATATCAGTAGCGGATGTTTTTCATCCACTACTGAATCGGGTACAGACTTCAACGCTGCATCAACCTTGAGGTAAAGCCCCAAACCCCATTACGTTTCCTGCTGTTCCAGCTCGTCCACAAGGCTGTCAATCGCGCTGTTCTCCTGCGTTTCCGCGATCTCCTGCAGCTGCCGGATCGCATCTGAACGGTCACTGCTGCCGTGCAGAATAGAATGCAGTGCATTGATTGCCGTAGTGATTTCTTCCGTCGTAAGGTCGCCGTTGAACATCATCTGAGACATCATTCTCTTCTGCTCTTCATGAATCAGAGCATCCAGTTCTTTGCGCAGTGCTTTCAGTCGGGCATTGGCTTCCGCAATGTCTGCTTTGAGCTGTTTGACCTTTTTATCATAATCGTCCTTCGCTTTCGCAAGAGCGATTTCCTTTGCCTTGATCGCAGCGATCTGCTTGCTGATATCGGCCCGGAGTGTGGCGGTCGTTGTCTTTTTAATTCCCTTCGGCATGGTTATTCTCCTTTCTGTTTGCCCGTCCGATCATGGGGTAATAATCCTTTTCCGCAGGCATCTGTACGGAGAGAATCAGTGCAAGGATCTTGATCAGCGGAATCACTTCCGACGGAAAGAAGTAGATCGAAACGCTTTCCTCGCCCTGCGCATGGAAGGTTCTGCCGTGACGAAGGATCTTCTCTTTCAGTCTGCCCGCCGTCTCAGAAAGCTGATTCCCGGCATCTGCTGTTGCGATCATGTCCAGCGCGGCAAGCAGACTGTTGGCATGATTCGCGGACAGATACACCGGCATGGCATTCTCCGGCATCTTCTTTCCCATTTCGTTATACCCCCTGTTCAACATTGCAAGGTTGCAAATTTTCTGTGTCTTTGCAATCTTGCAACCTTGCATCCTTGGTATCCGGCAGCGACCAGAACCAACCCTCCGGCGTCTTTTCCGATTGCACCCCCAATGCTTTCTTCGCAGCATCAATCGTCCGTTTGGAGATGCCGCACTCCTCCGCTTTGGCAAGAATCTCCTTCTGTGTTTTCGCACCCTCCCGCAGTTCACACAGCAGCATTTCCTCTGCAAGTTTTGCTTTCTTCTTTCCGTTGGAACCGGAGAGCAGTTCAATCGGATCGACATCATACTCCCCGATATACCGGAAGCCGTTGTCCTTATTCAGTTCAAAGGCGACAGGTTTGCCTTCCGGTGCAAGGCTGCTTTTTGCGTGGATCATAACACGAACCTTCGGGTTCTCCCTGTCCCGCGCTACGATCAGAACACTGCGTGCTGCCGCTGCAAAGTCGATGCTGCCAAGTCCGCGATAGGACGCTTTCTGACCGGATGCCTTGTTCATGTGTCCGATCAGCACGATTGCACAGCCGTATTTCTCCGCGATACCAGCGAGGTGCGACATTATCGGGCGGACTTCGTTCGCTCTGTGCATATCTACCGCTGCCCCGAGGTATGCCTGTATCGGATCAAGAATCACGAGCCTGGCATCGGTTTGCTGAATCGCTGCTTCCAGTCTGCCGTCTGTCATGGAAACACTCTGCTCCGTTTC
>JAFWUX010000030.1 GCA_017523995.1 Oscillospiraceae bacterium
CTCCGGGCGAGGGCATCTCCTCACCGACGAGGTCTGCGGCATCATCAAGGTCAGCACCTTCCAGTACGGTCGGAGTAAATTCGATGATGTCGGCATCCTCACCGGCAGCAATCTTCTCGGCGAGCGGTTTCGGTTTGTCACCTGCGCGGACACGTCGTCCGCCACGGTTGGTACCGTCCTTTGCCATGTCATCACCTGCCTATAAAAAATGCCGTAATCACGCGGATTTCGGCTTGTAAAAATATTCGAGGGGTTAATCGGGTGTTTGAACCGGACTTTTTGCGCGTGAGAGGGGGCGCCGGTCTTGTGATCGCTGCTCCGTAGAGATTTCGATACCCCCACCGGGCAGCCCCCAGCCCCTCCCCATTCTCCTAAAAAGCATATCATTTTAGGAGAAAGCGGAAATTAGTAGGAGTATTCCGGTCTGCTGTCCTCAGTGCCAGTTTTCTTGTCATGACAGGACTTGCACAGCGCCTGCCAGTTTGTATCACTCCACATCAGGTAGTGGTCACCTCGATGTGGAACGATATGATCAACGACCGTTGCGGTCACATACTTGCCCTGCGCCAGACACTTCACGCACAGCGGGTGCTTCCGCAGGTACGCCTTGCTGACACGCTGCCACTTGCTGCCGTAGCCACGCTTGGCGGCTGACGGTCGGTCAGGGTGCAGGGGCTTGTGTTCGTCGCAGTACGCACCGTCGGTCAGTCTCGGACAGCCGGGGTGCTTGCACGGTTTCAGTGCCTTCCTCGGCATCACCGACACCTCCTTCGGGCATAACAAAAGCCGCTGCGGATACCCACAACGGCTTTTTACATATTCTTCTATTATACATTATAGCACATATATCAGGTGTTTTCAAGTCCCATGATGTCCCAACTTTTCAGCGATTTCACGGCATCGCTGTGCAGGCGGAACACATGGGACTTGCTGTATCCCATTTCCTTCATGATCTCCGACCACGGCAGGAATTCGAGATATCTTTTTCGTAAAAGGTCGCGGGCATCGCCGTCCTGCACGGCATTGATGCGGGCTTCCATACCGGCAATCAGCGCATCGTATTCTGCCTGCGTTTCCTGTATATCCTGTTCCAGCGCCATGATCTTAAAAACAGTACCTTCCATCTTGCTGCGGTCGGGCGATACCGTCCTCGGCATATCATTGATGCCGCTGCCGTTCATGCCCTCCGCCCGCTGCCGCAGAAGATATATCTCATGGATCTTCCGGTCAATACGCCTGCGGAGCTGCTCCATCTTGTTCCAGTATTCTTTCATTCCCTCAACCTCGCTTTCACTGCACTCATCATTGCCGACTGTGTTTTATCTTTGCTTTCAAGCGCGTCCATGATATCTTCGTCAATCGTTCCTGCCGCCACCAGATGGTGTATTACAACGGTATCAGCATTCTGCCCCTGTCGCCAGAGTCTGGCGTTGGTCTGCTGATACAGCTCCAACGACCACGGCATCGTAAACCAGATGATCGTACTGCCGCCTTCCTGAAGGTTCAGACCGTGACCGGCGGAAGAAGGCTGTATCAGCGCGACCGGTATTTTGCCGTCTTTCCAGTCGGCGATATCTTGATCGGTCTTGATCTCCCGAACGTCGAATCGTGCCTTGATACGTTCCCGTTCATGCTGATACCAGTACGCCACCAACACCGGCTTCCCGTTCTGCGCTTCCAGCAAATCCTCCAGCGCATCAAGCTTCCGGTTATGAATGATGGTCGGAGTGCCGCCGTCATCATATACGCATCCGCTTGCAAGCTGTACCAGCTTGCCGCAAAGAACAGCGGCATTGGCGGCAGTGACATCATCATGCAGCAGCGGAAGCGTGTATTCCTTTTCAAGCTTCCGGTATGCTTTTATTTCTGCTTCCGACATGATAACCGGATCAGATACCGACACCAGCTCTGGCATCTTCAGGTGGTCGGTGGTTTTCATAGAAATGCTGATGTCTGCGATCTTGTCGTAGATTTCTTTTTCAGCGCCCGGTCGGGGAGAATAGGTAAAGCCGTTCCAGTCAGGCGTGAAATATGCATCGCGGTACTGCCCGATGCGCTTGCCGAGACGTTCACCTTTATCCAGCAGGCGGAACTGCGCCCACAGATCCATGAGACCATTGCTGCATGGCGTTCCGGTCAGCCCGACGATGCGTTTCACAAACGGGCGCACCTTCCGCAGCGCCTTGAAGCGCTTGGACTGATGATTCTTGAAGGAACTCAGTTCGTCTATTACCACCATGTCAAAGTCAAACGGCATCCCGGTTTCTTCAATCAGCCATTGTACGTTCTCACGGTTGATGATATACAGATCGGCTTTCTGCCGGAGAGCCGCCAGCCGCTGCTCTCTGTTGCCGAGAACCAGACTGTACGTCAGCCCTTTCAGGTGATCCCACTTCCCGATCTCCGCTGCCCAGCTATTCTTGCATACACGGATCGGTGCGATGATAAGAACCTTTCTGACCTCAAAGCGGTCGAACATCATATCATTCAGCGCCGTCAGCGTTATGCTCGTTTTCCCTAATCCGCATTCCAAGAGAACTGCTGCCTGCGGATTTTTCTCGATAAAGTCGATCGCATATTTCTGATAATCATGCGGATTGTATTTCATCAATGATACCTCCAATCTGCTCCGCGCCGTCAAGGACATACACCTTGAAGCCCAGCCGCCGCAGAAGCTTTATTCGTACACGCTGCAGCGGACGCGGTTTCTCTCCGGGAGCTTTCACTTCCACGAAAGCGATCCTGCCGGACGGCATCAATACAATGCGGTCGGGTACGCCTGCTGTTCCCGGAGATACAAACTTCCAGCAGACGCCGCCGTGAGCTTTCACGGCTTTGACCAGTTTCGCTTCAATTTCATTTTCTCGCATAAATACGACCTTTCCGGGTAAAAGTGCCGGTCGGTGACGGTCATTTGCAAACCTTATATATAGAGAGAAATTTCTAAAACTCTCTCGCGTGCGTAAAGTATGTATATGAGTGTCACCGACCGGCACTTTCCCGATTCTACGTTGTTTTTCGTATGATGAAAGTGTCAGTCGAGAAAGTCAAATCTGAGGCAAAGCCCCATGATATACTTTCCGCTGTTCATTTTCTTACGCTTGAAGCCTGCCTGCTCCAGTGCAGTATAAAAATCTGTGGTGCTGCGGACATACTCTCCGGTATCAGTGCAGTATTCACGATAACGCTTATAGAGATCGCCGGACTTCTCTTGATATGATGCATCGACGTCGCAGCAGTCATTGATGAAGGAGCCGAGCCAGTCATTGCCGTCACGGTACGCTCCAATCGCGTCCAGTACGCATTGTGGGCGGTCTACCTTAAAATCGGCGGCGACCACTTTCATGGCACCTTCGATCAGCCACGACAGAACCGCACCGCCTGCGTTGTCGATCAGATACTGTGTATAATTCTTGATATCCGCAGAGCCTTCGATCTTTGCATGGAAGGGGATAACTATCAGTCTGCGCCAAGTGCCATCGTCAGAGGCAGCCACCTTCGGCAGGTGATTCGTATATAGCACCAGCGTATGGCTCGGCTCGAAAGAGAACGGAGCCTTAAACTTCTTTTCAGCGAAAATAGGATCGGTGGAACAGAGCTGCTTTACCACAGAGGTGTTCAGGCGCATACCTTCCTGCAGCTCCGCCGCAATGATGAGGCGCTTGCCCTTCAGCTCCGCCATCTCCGGTTTTACGTTACGCTTGCAATTGACGGTTAGTGCATCGGCGGAGATGTTGCCGGAATAGCTGCCCAGCACCTTATAGATGACATTCCAGAAGGTAGACTTGCCATTCCTGCCGTCGCCGTATGCGATAATCATCGCTTCCGTGTATACTTTTCCGATCAGACAGAGACCACAGATCATCTGCACATAGTCGATAAGACTCTGGTCGCCACAGAAGAACACCTGCAGTGCGTCTGCCCAGAGCTGCTGCCCCTCCCCATTCGGAACAACTGTCGTCACCTTCGTGATGAGGTCGGCAGGATCGGTCGCTTTCCAGCCATCGAGACCTTTGGCAAGATCATAGGTACCGCCGGGAGTATTCAGCAGCATCGGATTACCGTCAAGCTGCTCCGGGTTGTGAAGAACCAGCGGTTTTGCAGCATCAAGAGCGTTGTTCAGGCTGCGGATATTACGATATTTCATGACGAATTTACGGAATACATCATAACGTTTCATGCGGGAATACAGCTTCATCTCTCCCAAGCTGAGATCGCTTTCAAACTTCTTCCCGCCCTTTTCGGCATCCTGTTTGCTGATACCTGCTTTTTCAAGCGCCTCCAATGCGGCACTGATCTGCTTGTCCGCTTCGGCAAGCTGCGCGTCGGTGTGTTCAATCATTGCCATTACAGCCGCCTGTTCAGATTCCTCCCAGTATGTTCCGTTATAGCGCAGATAGTTCGTAGCAATCGTGAACGCCAGCTCATCGCCGTAACAGTTGACAAGTGTGCGGGCTTCCCCGACATCGGAAAAGTCATCCGGCATCATCGGTTCCTGCCCGTATTCCTCCGGCGGTACATACCCTTCCTGAGATGTGACCTTCGTACCGAATTTGCAGGCGCTTGCCCAGATACCCTCCAGCTCTTCGTCATCCAGAGGCGGATCGCATTCTGCTGCTTTTTCAAGGAATTTCGAATGAGCATCCTCTGTCACACCGAATCGTTTGACAAGCCTTCCCGCGATACGGGACATTGTACTGTTGCGCTGCCCTTCCGGAATGCTGTTGTTCGTTTTCATAAGCTGCAGCCAGTTCTCAATGGTCAGACTGCCCTCATGCCAGACAACATCGCCGTTCGAGCCGAACAGAAATCTTGACGCATCCAGCGCATTGCCGTCAAAGAACGAAAGCTCCGAATAGATGCGGGTTTTGAGAGATTTGTGGAACGCTGCATCTTTGCAGGGAGAAGTCGGAAAGAATACATGAAAACGAGGACGGGCTGTTACAGAGCCTTTCGCCATATTATGATGACGGCTGTATGTGATCGCATAAGCGACGTCAACGAGCATATCCGCCAGCTTCTCCGGGGTAACCCAGTCGTCGGGATTGTCGCTGTGGTCGTTGTCGCAGTCCATCGGGACGACGTCGGAGAACTGAAAGTTTGCATCGCAGCGGGTATCGTTATCATACTTGGCGCACACATGATCATTGGTGACAGCTTTCTTGAGGTCTGCCTCCGAGGTAATAACCTTCTGGTGCGGATACAGTGTGTTCTTTGCGTTGCCGGTACAATCAGCAGTATACAGGGTAAATTTCATGTTGTTTCCTCCAAGTCTTCAGTAAAATAGCGTATTTTCATGTGCTTGCGCTTTGCCCGTTCGATCTCCGCCTTCATGCCGGGGCTGATATTTTCGCCGAACACCCACAGCTCCACGCACTTACTCATCAGCACCCAGTTCATGAAAATGGCTGTCTCACGTTCCTCCGGGATATTGTCGTCCATGAACTGCGTGAAGTAGATATGGGGCGTGATCGGCAGATAGTGTCGGTCAACAGCAAAGCGACTGTAACGGCGGGCATTCGCAGTATTCTTCTCAGTATCTCCGGAGTAAGGTGAACAGATATACACGACCGGGCGGAAGGCGGCAGCTTTTGCCGCAGCCTTCTCCTCACGTTCAATGTTCGTAAAAGCCTCGTACTCCGTAGGGCTGGCATAGCCCTCGTTGTTATAAAAATCAGCCATGCTTGACCTCGTTTCTGCCGCAAGGCTTTCTGTCACAGCCTTTATTGCAGAGCTTTCCGCAGCGGGGGCATTTCACATAGACGTTCTCCGGCTTGATCAGCTTCCCGCTGACCAGCGCATAAAACCATTCAATATTATATTTCATATCCTCAGTCCTTTCTGTAAAACTCGCATTCATATCCATCAGCCCGCAGGAGCAGCCCTTCCGCCCACGCAGGCGTTCGCTCCATCTGTCGGCAGACCTCATCAAGTGACATCCTGCGGTCTGCCTCGATGATCATTTCGTCGTGTATGTGACCGACGATAAAACAGCAGCGCAGAGTCTGCATAGAATACATAAGCAGGTCACGGGCAATGCCCTGCACGATGTTCTCGACAAACTTCGGACCGTAGCTCTCGATACGTTCCCACTTCTTCGATGCACCCACGCCCATATAGGTGACAGACTCGCCGCCGAACTGGTTCTCACCGATCTGCGGGTGCGCATAACAAAGTTTCCGACCGGAAGGCAGCGTGATAAAAAGCATCTTACTCTGGTAGCTGAACTGCAATCCGTGTGTTTCTGTGGTGGTTTTCTGCTTGATTGCCTTCTTGACGGCATCATCAACCGCCCACCAGAGCTTGACGATATTGGGTGAGGCATCCCGCCAGTCGGTCACTATCTGCTTCAGCTCCGCATCGGAAAGGTTCAGGGCATCACCGCCCATTGCCTTCATAGCGCCCACGCTGCCGCCATAGCCGCAGGCAAGCTCCGCGACCTTGCCCTTCTGACGCAGTTCGCCGTTTACGCCATGCTTCACGACCGGAACACCAAACATCTTTGAAGCCGACGCGCAGTAAATATCCGCGCCGTTTGCAAAGGCGTCCATGCGCCATTGCTCTTCGGCAATCCAAGCTATAACTCGCGCTTCTATCGCTGAGAAGTCCGCCACAATGAACTTATATCCCGGTCTGGGGACAAAAGCTGTGCGGATAAGCTGCGAAAGCGTATCAGGCACATCCTCGTAAAACATCTCGACCTCATCGTAATAACCGTATTTGACTGTATTTCTCGCTTCGGTCAGGTCAGGAATATGATTCTGCGGCAGGTTCTGTAACTGAATAATGCGCCCAGCCCAGCGCCCTGTACGGGAAGCGCCGTAAAAGCTGAACATTCCTCTTGCACGATGATCGGAGCAGGCTGCCGTCTGCATCGCCTGATACTTTTTGACGCTGGACTTTGACAGCATGAGCCGCAGCTCCAGCACGGACTTCACAGGATCTTTTGCTGTCTTGAGCAGTTCCTTCACGGCTGCTTTGTCCAGACAGTCCGATTTATATCCCTGTTCGCCGAGCCATTCCAGAAGCTGATAGACGGAATTCGGGTTCTCGATGCCGGTAAGCCTGCGCATTTCCGCCGACAGCGTTGCCTTCGCCTGTGCATCCAGCGTCAGTGCAGCATCGACCAGTTCCATGTCAACACGGATGCCGCGATCGTTGATCTCCTGATCGAGATAAAACTGCTGCCAGATAAAATCCGGAACAGGAAAACGAGAAAGCCTCCGGTCGATCGCAAGCTCCGCCTCCACGTCCTGTTTGTTGTACGCCTTGAAGGTTGCCCACTTATCCGTTGCATCGGCAGGGGCGTGGAACTGCGGAATGCCGTTCACCGTTTCGTAAGGTACACAAAAATACTTGATGAGAGCCTTGCCCTCCGGCATCTTCTGCTGTTCCAGCTTCAACGCTGCACCAGCAGAAGCAAGTGTCGATGGCAGACCGAGTATCCTGCAATGGATCATGGTACACTGCCAGCCGACAGGACTCAGATAATCGCCGACCGTATCCTCATTGATGCTGTAACTGCGGAAAATCTGCGGATATTCCTTGCGCAGATATTTGGAGAGACATACACGTTCAAATTGCACGTTGAATGCCCGCTTGATGACAGATTCATCGGTGAGTGCAAAAAGAATCTCATCCGGGACACGGTCGCCGTTCGCCAGATCGTAGAGCTGCACTGCGCCGTCATCCACTGCCACGCTCATCAGCGTAATAGCAAAATACGGAGAATCGACGTAAGCGTATACACCACACTTAGTGATGTCACGGTCACTCCGAGTCTCCAGATCAATTTCTAAAGTTTTCATGGTAGCACTTCCTTAAACCCACCCGAACGGTTATACCGCCAGTCGCCCTCCCGACATTCATTGGTTAATTAAGAGAGAAAATCGTCGTCATCATCGTCCATGTCTGCGAAATCATCCTCAGCACGGGACTTGCCGCCGAGAGGCTCACCGTCGCGGAGCTTCTGGAGATTGTTCAGACCGCAGGCGATACCCTTGTTGCCGTTGGTGTTGAATGCGTAGAAGTTGATGCTTGCACGACCGTAGATGCCGGAATACAGCTCACTGGTATCGAGAATCGGCTGGCAGGAAGCATCCACGACACCGGGCTTGGTAGCACTGTTGGCGTTGATGAAGTAGCTGCCTGCGTATGCTTCGTCGTCGGGACGTTCCTCGTCGCCGTCACGCAGAGGCGTCTTGAGGGCTTTCAGCGGCGGGACGGACTTGCCGTTTCCCTTGAGCTTGGACTGACCTTCCTCGTAAGCCGCCTTGATTGCCGCCTTGATCTTCTCGACCGTCACAGTATCGGTCTTGGGGATAATGAGCGACACACTGTACTTCGGAGTGCCGCCGTTGATCGCCTTCGGCTCATTCACGATGAGGTAGCTGAAGCGGGTGTTTTTGCCAGTAACGACCTTTGTGGGATTAGTAATCTTTGCCATGTTATTCTTCCTCCTGAAAATCATTGATTGTCCATGCCGGACGTTTGTCCGACTCTGGTACGAGTGTGGGTTTGCCCTGCGGCTTTTCGATCAGGGAGCCGAGCAGGGTGTTGAACTTTTTGGTGCCGAGCAGCTTAGTCATCGCGGTAACGCCCATGAGCTTCTTCTCAAAGGGATCGTAACCCGCATCGGTGACAGCCGCTGCAACAGCATCGGGATTAGTGTATCTGCGGTTGCTGCGTCCTTCCACGACCTTGAAGCCGGGGTACTGCTTGCCGCTGATAGCCTGTTCGAGCGCATAGGCTTTGACATCATTCACCCAGCCGATGAAGGTGTCGGCGCGATCGAGGATCATGCTGATTTCATCATCGGCAAGTGTGTCCGGAACCGCGAAATCGTACTGTGCCATCTGCAGATTATATTCCGCCCGCTTCCTGCAGGTCGCCTTGATCTTGCAGAACTGACAGTGCTTGCCCGCGCTATAATCGCCCTCGCCCTTTGCCGCAAGTGCAGCAGCAGGAATGAGGACTTCCTCTGCCCAG
>JAFWUX010000031.1 GCA_017523995.1 Oscillospiraceae bacterium
AATCCGAAATTTTCCCTGACTTCTTTCGGGATAACAAGCTGACCGCGCTCGTTTATCACTACAGAACCGTAAATGTTTTTGCCTTTCTGCGGCGGCGGAAGAACTTTTTTACCGTCAAGAGTCGTTGTTTTCACAAGACTGTCTATGGTCACACCGTAAACCTCGGCAAGGCGCATACATTTTTCTACATCCGGAACGGTAGCGCCATTCTCCCATTTTGCATAAGCCTGCCGTGATATGCCGATCTTCTCGGCGATCTCCTCCTGTGAAAATCCGTGGATATTGCGAAGCATGATAAGGTTTTCTTTCAGCATGATATTCCCTCATTCCAGTAATGAATCGACCGCTTTGATGTAATCGTCCTTGTGTGACGTATGGATAACATGATCGCTGTCGTTTGTTTCGATAAAGCGGCAATTGTCTCCGATATACGATACCGCACGCTCTGCCTGTTCACGGGAAGCCGCACAGAGATATGTTCCGTCCTCAGCGGTATTTTCCTTTGCATGGATATAAACGCAGGGTACATCAATATCGGAAAGTATCTGCGAATGTGTAAGCCCGTGATTCCAAGTAAGGTCATAAAAGCGCTCTCCGTATTCAAAGTCATACTCCTGTGCAAATTGGAACACATACCATATCGAGGACGGCAGGAACCCTATCTTCACAGGCTCATCGGGATGCTTTTCGTAATAACTCTGCGCATAGTCCGCAATACTAGGCATGGAGTCCTTCATGAAAAGCTGTCCCCAATAGCAGTGACGAAGATAATATGCTTCCCAGCACTCGGTTTTATCCGAATTATTGTAATCGTGGAGATTTTTGTAGGTGTCAAGGTATGCAAAGCTCTGCTCCCAGCCTTCACCCTCTGTTGAGAAAACAGGAGGGTCTTCAAGGACTGCGCCTGCGATATTCTCTCCGCCGTATGCTGCAATGTATGCGGCAGTCAGCGCACCGTTGGAATGACCTGCAACAACAGTCGGCTCACCGATCACTTCACTGATGAATGTGATAAGGTCATCACCGTTCACATCAATATAGTAAAGACTCTCATCGTGAGATGAACCGCCGTGTCCGTACACATCGACCGCATAAATATGCCAGTTCTTGCAAAGCTCGGGCATTACAAGCGCATAATCCTCCCATACACTCATTTGCCCGTGGATAAGAAGAAGTACAGGCTTGTCGTTTTTGACTTCGCCGTAATTGATGATATTCCCGTCCGGTGTAGTAAACTGTTTTTCTTCCACACCTACGCTGTCAAGTGCTTTCTGATACTTATCATACCAGTGGATATTTCGATACCAATAGATACCAAACAAAGCCAAAGTAATAATGACCAACGAAAAGAACACGCTTGCAGTTATCCTGATTGCTTTTTTCATAGAATATCACTCCTAAGTTTGATCTCTATGAAAATTATAACACATTGCTGCGTGATTATCAACCAACTGCACTTGTCAGATTTTACGGATTTATGTTATGTTTGGTTGCATATAAAAACGCAAGAACGGTCTGAATGCCAATCTCTATGTAATTCACTTTGCCTTTCAGCAGTATAACCTGAGTAATGATCTGTATCAGGCTCAGAAGATTGAGCCAACCGCCAAAGCTAAGCAGCTTGCTTCCTAGCGAGACCGAATACGGCACAGAAGCTACAGGCGATGTTCCAAACCCTGCCTTTGCAGAGAACGTTACTCCCAGTGAAGCAATCAATATCATTCTTTGATTTTTCTGACTACCAGACGATGTGGGTTTTTATCGAATACATTGTAATCATTTTTCACGATTAAAGCATTTTTCATATGGTACTCGCTGAAAAATTCCTCTGTGTAGCTTGAGTCCCCGAGATGATCAATACAAAGCATATCTCTTGTCATCTTTTCTTTCAGTTCGGCAAGCGCATCGTTGTCATTGAGTGATATGATAGTTATTTTGTCAAGAGATGTTGAATCTTTGAGCCTGTTTATCTCGGGTATCGAACTAAATTCCGCTTCCGTAAAACTGCTCACATCCTCTGAGGTGTAGATCCATATGTATATCGTTGCGGATGCCCTGTTATCCGAAGTGAGCGCATCTTCAAGGTTCTTTACCTCATATGGAAATGTCCGCTGCTCTCCGTAATCCCAATCACTGCTGTCTCTCGGAATAACGATATCTACGATCTTACTATGATCAAGCGGAAGAGCATCCGTCAGTTCTGAGCAGATTGCATCGGTATGAACGGAATCTCTCAGTGTGCCGGTTTTGCAGTTATACAATGCTGTATAGTTCTTTCCGTCAATTGTAAGCGTTGCCTTGAGATCTTCGTGGTACGATGCATAGCCGGGATCATAGGCTTCGGGACGTATCCGCACACATTCTATATCACTCAGAGAAGCACTGTCTCAGTATGACTCATTGACCTTGTCGATGAAAGGCTGACGGTACTCCTGCAGGATGCTTTCTGCCGCCTCATCATCTCTTCTCTGAACTTCCGCTATCGTGGGGGCAAACCATGACATGAGGATAACGATAACAAGCATGCCACAGCCATTGATAGTGTAACTATCTTTTTCAAAAAAAGCACATTTCCTTTCGTTGCATTAAAGTGGATGGTATCCGTTCTGTTTTTCTCTTTTCTTCGTTACGAGTGATATTATACCACATTACTGCTGAGAAATCAATACTCACTGATAGGGAGCTTATTACAAAGGAACTCTGTGCTTCTTTGATGAAATTACTATTACTTTACAGAACAAATCAAATTCTCTTTAAACCTCTTTATTCCGCATCATACACAAGCATTATAATATGATTACTATACCACAGGTTTACTTGACATTTCCAAACAGGTATGCTATAATGAGCACAACACGGGAACGATCCCGCGAATCTGATTCTGACTAACGAAAGGGTGAAAACAATGAAAGCAATCATGAACAATCCGGCACTGTCCGCAATGAGCCTGTATAGTTGTGAATACCAGCAGTTTTGCTTTTTTCTCCAGCAAGAAGAAAGTGCCTTTGTGCTGCACGCAAAACATACGGGTGTTTGTTCCGCTGCCCTGACAGGGTGAGCGTAGATTGTGTTTCATTGTGAACCATCTTCTGATAGAACAAAGCCGTCTGTGTGCAGTATGAAACGCGCGCAGACGGTCTTTTTATGCTCTGTCAGAAAGGTAGTATTTTTATGTCTTCCGATACGCCGACGATAAACCTTGCAGCAACCGGCGCCAACATCAAAACTCTGCTGAAAAACAAAGGATTCAAGGTCGCTGATGTTCAAAACAAACTCGGCTTCAATACGCCGCAAGCGATCTTCAAATGGATGCGGGGCGATGCTATGCCCACGATTGATAACATGGTGATTCTGGCGAAAATGCTGGGTGTAACCATTGATGAGATCCTCATCCTCAACTGAATAATACAGCCCGATTTCGGTCGGGCAGAATTCCGCTTCGTCTAACAGGCAGGACACCGGTCTCTGAAGCCGTGAATGGGAGTTCGAGTCTCTCAGCGGAAACCATATGGTCATGTAGCCAAGCGGGTTAAGGCACCGGACTGCAACTCCGGAACCGCAGGTTCGATTCCTGTCATGACCTTTCATGCCTCTGTAGCTCAGCCGGTAGAGCACTGGTTTGAAACACCAGTTGTCGCAAGTTCGACTCTTGCCGGAGGCACCAACATATTTCCGTTTCGTCTAACGGCAGGACACCGGTCTTTGAAGCCGGGAATGGAAGTTCGATTCTTTCAACGGAAAATTATGGCGGATTCGTCTAATCGGTCAGGACAAGAGGCTTTCAATCTCTAAATGTTGGGTTCGATCCCCACATCCGTCAGTCGGCAGCGCCGACCTCCATTTTCTGTCCAGTGGGCATATAGGCATCAAAGAGGTCGGCCTGTTTCCTGTGAACGAATATTTGTCACAGGTGAAATATGGGCAAGTATGCATAGCGGCGATTGCAGCGGACTGTAAATCCGCCGCCCATGTGGTAAACATCGCAGGTTCAATTCCTGCCTTGCCCATCGGCAGTGCCGAAGCCGATTCTGTTCTCCGGAAGCGTTAATGTAAACTATGTTCGCATCGCTCCGGAGAACAGGATCGCCGGTACTCACATCTGGTCGCATAAGCCTAACTCGTAAGGCAGCAGTTTGCTAAACTGTGAGTAACCGGAGCATTCCGGTGTCCGGGTTCGACTCCCGGTGTGACCGTTCCAGCCATAAAGCCGAATTGGATGCCAAGTTCCGATCTGATCAGATTGACTTTAGTTCACAATTCTGGTATACTTTTTAATATCAATAAAATTCGTAATCAGGAGGTGCAGATCAGAATGAAAATCAAAAGCTATGATGAAGTTGCAGCAAGTGTGCTGTCGCCGGAATACGTGCTTGCAAACGGCATTCCCTATGATGACCTTTGCGGTGAATTCTACTGGAACAGCAAAGGCAAGTATTGTTATGATCAGCAGTTCGACAAACCGATGGACGAAGGAGGCAAGCCGTTCACCGGTATCGCCTATGAACTGGATGATAACGGTGCGCTCATTGGTTATAGAGAATTCGATGACGGCTGGGAAACCGGCGGTACGAATGTGGCGTTTTATCCGTCCTTCCGGCTGAGGAGATATACAGATTATTCCGAAACCGGACAATATACGATCGCATGGCATGAGAACGGCACTGTCAGTTTTCTGTGTATCCATCACCGGAAAACCAGACCGGAATACTTCATTGCAAAGCAGTATGACGAAAACAGGAAGATTCTGGAACAGCGAATTCACGCTGAATATGATTTCACATATCAGTATGACAATCCAGATACTGCGTATGAAGTCAGATTCCATAAAAACGGGATGTTCAAGCGCATCAAAAAAATCAATCTGACAAGTGAAGATTTTTACGATTATTATGAGTACGATGACAAGGGCTTCCCCACAAAATGCGGCGTGAATCCGAATTATGCACCGGCGTATCTTTCGCCTGAAAAGTACAAAAAATCATTCTCGATCAAAACAATTGATAAAACATTCCGTGAAGAAAAAGGCGTATTGAAATATGCTTATGGGAAAGACGGCAGCCTGTACACATACTCCGGAAGACTTTGTGTTATGCACCCGGACGGCTGGATTGAAAAGATCCTGCAATATCATAACGGCGTTCTGCTTGGCGGACCGCAGTGCATCTACTATGCAAACGGCAAATTGAAAGAAGAGTACTTCATCGAAAAAGGAAGGATCTACGGCGAGCATATCCGCTGGTACGAATCCGGAACGGTTCGTGATGCTGTGATCTTTTCCAAGACAAACGGCACACAATACCGTATCACGTTTGATGAAAAGGGAAATGTTACCGGTCATCGCGGGAGATTATATGAAAGATGAAACCGGTTTGAAATCAATGCCTTTCAAAGCAAACGCACCGCGCAGAATCACAAGTCTGCGCGGTGTTGTTTGTTTCTGATTGAAGTGCAATGCTTTGATCAGATTCGTCGCATCCCGGATCAAAGCAAAACGGAAAGATATTTGCAGTCAAAGAGTTTTCTGCCGGAATTGTTTCCCTGCTCCCGGAAGGACGCAAGTGCAGCGAGATCCGGCATAGGGATGCGGTTCGTCATGAGCACATCGCGCACCCGCCGCAACGGCGGCAGAGTATCTGCAAGCTCCGGCTCTTCCCGCGTATAGCAATATGCCATTGCAATATCATAGACCTGATTCAGCAGGATGTTGACCTCATCTCTCAAGCCCTGCATCAACGCACAAAACTGCATATATTCTGATTCCGTCAGGTGTTCAAAATCTCCTGCGCTGTAATTCTCCGGCTCCAACAGGCATTCCGGCACAACCTCTATCAGCGCATAAGCGCCTTCATCAAGATAGCCGCTGCCGTCAACAAGCGCCCACATTTTCCTTGCAAGCGGCCGAAAATCGCGCGCGGGATACATCGCCAAAAGAAAGCGTTCCGTACACATGATTGCATAGACCACACGTCCAATCTTCGTACACTGCAGCATTTCCCGATAGAAGGCAGCCGCTTCCCCTTCAGGATCAGCCGCAGTACCGGCTTTCGTTCCGACAAAGGCATCTTTGCATTCGCAGCCTGCCGGGATATGCACATCCGTGAGCACACTGCAATCCAGAAACGCAGCGCATTCGATGCTTTGCAGATGCTCCGGCAGGTCGATACCAGTGAGTTCAATGCAGCCGGAAAAGGCAAGTGGGCAGATACGCTGCAGCTCCTCCGGCAGTTTCACACGCTTGAGTGAACGGCAGCCCGCGAACGTCCGGCTGTGCAGTATGCGAATGCTGTGCGGCAGCGTGACTTCCGTGAGTGAGACACAACCGGCAAAGGCATTCCAGTGGATTTCCCGTAGCGTGTCCGGAAATGTTACGCGCATCAGTGCGCTACAGCCCGAAAATGTATCCTGCCGAACGGTTCTGAGACCGTGGGGAATCGTGATTTCACAAAGGGCCGTGCATCCGGCAAAGGCATCAGGTGAAATGCAAGTGATGCTGTCCGGAAGCACGATTTCCCGGAGCGCAGCACAGCCGGAAAAAGCGCCCTGCAGGATGCTCTCCACACTGTTCGGAAGAATAATGCGTTCCAGTCTGCAACAGCGGAAAGCGTCTTCTCCGATCATACGTACGCCGTGCGGAACAAGGTACTCCGTGCGCGTGCTGCCCGGCGGGTAGGCAACGAGCTGTGCGTCTTTCTTATCATATACCACGCCATCAATGCTCTCATAGTTCGGGTGATCGGGGTGCACCTCATAGCGCGCAATTTCCGGACATCTGCAAAACGTCCAGGGTGTGATTTTTTTGAGTGCCGGCAGGATCACGATGCTGACCGGTGATTTGCAGCCGGAAAAGGCATCTGCACGGACGCGCCATACACCCGGCGGCAGCACCACGCGGCTGTCTGTACCCGTGTAGCGGACAAGTGTGTCTTTTTCCATTTCAAAATCCATGTTCAAGCTCCCTTTTTTCTCTATTATATCTTATAAAAATTCAAATGTCAATATTATAGGATCTTATGAAAGATTTGAACAAACACCGCGCAGATCAAAGAAGTCTGCGCGGTGCTGCTTTTTATTATGATTCATCCTTTTCGAGTTTAAGAATATGAATCAGTGCATTTTCAAAGTCACGATCCTGCTGCGCTGTTCGTTTAGGTATGCCTTTCATCCGTCTGCCAGCACGACGGTATTTTGCAGAAAATGCGCGAAATTCCAGTAAGCCGGAGATATTCTCCTCAGTGTACTGTTTTCCGTCCTGATTCAACACAATCGCTTTTCTGCTCAGGCACATTGCTGCAAGACCGTAGTCCTGCGTAATAACCAGATCACCGGCCTGAACCAGATTCACAAGCCGATAATCGGCACTGTCTGCACCTTTTTCAACGATAATCGTTTCCGCTCTGTCATGCTGAATCCGATGCGCAGTATCACAGATAATTGTGCAGCTGATTTCATGTTGTTTCGCAATGCGAACGGTTATTCCTGTTACCGGGCAGCCATCCGCGTCAATCAGTATCTTCATATGAAACGATTATTCCCCTTCATATTGTTCACAAATGTAACGGCTGTTCCTTATATCAAAGGTTTCGATATAAGGGACGGCGTTTTGATACACCCAGCGTTCTATGAAAACCGGTGTGACGACAAATAAACGCTCGTTCTTTAATCCGGTATAGGCATCGAACGAACCTTTGAAGCAAGCCTGAAAGGCGGCGGTGAAATCCGCATGATCCAATGGATGACCGATTTCTTCACATACGCCTTCGATCTGTATATTATCAATACACAAGGCAACATTTCTATTGGCTGTGAGCTGATGATACTTCCTCAGCTTCATATCTGTCTGAAAATAAAAAGCCCCGTTCAGCTGTATGGCACTCATCATGCGTGATGAAACGCGGTCATTTTCAGAGGTTGACAGAACCATTTTTCTCCCCTGCCCGAATTCTGCAAGGAATGCATTGTACTTTTCAAAGAAATTTTCCATTTATCACACTTTCTTTCCCGGTTTCCAGACCAGATTATATCTTGTCACGCCATTTGATGCCGTTTTTGTATTGTAGAGGCAAAAGCCGAGATGCTGATACATTTCGGCGTACTGCTTCAAATCCGTATCTACGAGAAGCGGAACCTGTTTCTGCTCCGCTGTCTCTTTTGCGAATTTCACGAGCTTAGTTGCATATCCCCTGCCCTGCGCCTTCTGATTCACGGCAACCATCAGGACATCTATGTGCGGCTTGGATGCATACCGCTTGTTTTCATTCGCAATCTGTTTGATATGCCGGAGAAGTTTCCTGATTTTCCCGAACGGAAGCCGCATAAATAATCGAAACAGCAGTCTGAACTGCGGAATCACAGGCGCATCTTTGCTGTATTGCAGCCCGATAAAGCCCATGCCATCATCTGTGGCATACAATGCTTTCGATTCATAGACAAAATCCACATATGCGAACATATACCGCATCACGAGCGGGCAGCGTTCCTCAATATCTCCGAATTCGTGAAAAAGCTCATTCGTAACGAAGGCTTCTCCAATGATATGCCTTATCTTCCGTAGCTCTTTCTCGGATAGATTTTCTGCATGTTTCATATTTGTCATCTTCTTTCATTCGATTCTGCCGCCTTGATCGCACCTGCACAGTGGATTCTTACCACACGGTTGTCGTCAGTTTCAGATATCTTTTTAAGCTCTGCTATGTAAGGCTGAATGAACTCCGGTCTGCGCTTACCGAGAACACGGAATATCTCGGGGGCTTCCATTCTTACCTTATCATCAGTATCGTGCAGAAGCCGTTCAAATACCGGCATATAGGTTTCATAAATGTCGGGCGTGTTCGTGGCGATATTCTCAGATGCCCAGATAAAGCTCAGTCTGACCTTTGCATCTTCATCAGCGGCAAAGCGGAACATATCTTTCAAATATGGTTCGACCAAGTTGTAATCACCGCGTCCGATTCTGCCCATCGCGTTGACTGCGCGTTCCCGCAAGATCGGAACCGGACTATCAAGAAAGGCGGCGATTTCCGGAACCGCATCTTTGACTGCTAATGGATGAGCAAGTCCCATCTCGCCCAGCAACCAAAGCGCTTTCGCCTGGATTCTCACGGAATCATGGGCAAGCAAAGACAAAACATAGGGTAAGCTTTCTTTCCATCTTTCTCTGTCCTTTGTCAGTATTCCGAGTTCTTTATAGAGTTCTTTTTCGTTCATTCTTTACTCTTTCTATTTCATCTTCTGCTGTTTCTTTTTCCGCACAACAACGCGGAAAAGATACTTGTCGGCAGCATAGCGCGTCATGCGCTCCTCGCGTAAATATTCGATTTCGAAAGTACTGAACAGTTCGCGGATATCCGCTTCATCAAAGAAGCGTTTGAGGCATCCGTCCTCGTTCAAATACAGATGATGCTCAATTTCTTCGCCCTGTCCAGCACCGTAATTGACATCGTTGATCGAATTGACGCGGACGAACAGATGCCCGCCCGACATCAGCACGCGTTGAATCTCGTCCAGAATACGCAGCGTATCCGCTTTGTTGAAATAATGCAGACAGAGGTCTGCAATTACGATTTCAAAGGTGTCATCCGCAAAAGGCAGCCCTTCCAGCATATTCACGCGACTGGTTTCATACACATCCGGCAGATTACTGCGGAGATTGCTGAGCGCGTTTTCAGACTGATCGCAGGCAATAACCTGTTTCCCTTTCTGCATCAATGTAAGTGTATCATTGCCGAAGCCACAGCCAAGATCAAGAACCGGCGTGCTACACGCCTGAATGATACTGTCAAAATCGTCCAACCAGTCATCCGTCTGGATTCTCTGCTCGCTGTGTTCGGCAAAAATCTGCTCCCAGTATGCAAGGGAACGTTTGCTTTCTTCATACATCATACTCACTCCTTAACAATTCTTTCTTCATGAGACTAAAATCAAGTGCATTGAGCTTATCATCTTCATAAAGGTCGCCGGCCTTCCAGTCTTTCAGTTCTGTATCCGGTATGCTAAGCAACCATTTCTGAAGAAGCACAACATCCATGCGGGATGAATACGAACATCAGTACACAGGTGACGAGAATAGATAATATTTTTTTCATAGTAACGCTCCTTCTATATGATCAGGCAACTGTACAGAATAGCTCTCTTTTTTATCATGGGCTGCCCATCCCCTTTCCGAATTCGCTGAACCACCAAAAGATATAGACCACGCTCAGCATCCCGAAAAGGCAGCAAACCGCAAGAACAGTCTGCAAAATATCTCCGGCAGATGAAATGCAGCAAAGAACCGTACTGGTGACGGCGATCAGGCCGATCACTGCACCGGCAGCTTTCATCTTCTTATCGTATGCCTTCACCGCTTCCCGGATGCCCCATACTGCCAGAAGCAAAACAGCACAGCAAAGAATTGCAATGATGACCGCAGGAATCAAATATCCCTGTCGGATACACCACAACCCCAGCACAGGAATCAGATTCAGCAGAGCTGCGTAAAGCAGCACTTCAATGCTGCCAAGCTTAAAAAAGAATGCTAAGAATATCAGTGCCAATGCAAGCAAATATGGAAGCCAGATATGTGATAACAGAAAGGGCATTGGGATTCCTCCGTTCTGAATGAACCACGAAGTATACGGTATATTATCAGTGCAGATGATTCAGATCATTTTTGACCTCATATAATACATACACGAAGTTTGCAGAAAAAAACACGCAGCAAAGACTGATACCGAGCAGAATTCTCTGCCATGAAGGCTCCGCCGGAACATGGGACATCTGCACGACCGTGAAAATAATCTCCGCGGCAGCCGGTATCAACAGCTTTATGAAATTGACGAGGGTTGCGAATATATAGGGTATCATCGTGATGCAGTTTATGATTGCCAGAACAAGAAATGCGGTCATAAAGCCCTCATGATAGCATACAATCGCCGCCAGCG
>JAFWUX010000032.1 GCA_017523995.1 Oscillospiraceae bacterium
AAACGGCACGCCCGATCAGATTCGGGTGTGCCGTCAGCTTGTAGATAAAGTGTCTCCGACGGATTTATATTGAGGGCTCTGCCCTCAAACTCCCGCTTAAGGGCTACTAGCCCTTAAGAATCCCTTTTTCGGAACAATATGAAAAGGAACGTATTTGCTATATTTCACATAAATGGGATTCCAAAGGGATAGTATCCCTTTGGCGGGGTATGGGGCAGCGCCCCATTATAATCATCGCGCAGCGATACCTTTTTCGACAGCCTGACGGCACGCCCGATCAGATTCGGGTGTGCCGTTATTTTTTTCGGAAAGGGGCGCCCTGCGATAGAGGGCGCCCCTAAGTGAATTGCAGCGCAATTCACTGGGAAACGCAACATCTTAAGTTGTTGGCATTGCAGAGGGCATCCCCTTTTCTGTTTCTGACCAAAAAATCAGGGACAAGAAACCGTCAGCCGGTTCCTGCCCCGTAATTTTCTGTGCAATTCGGCGTGTGCAGATCAGTCGATCTTCACATCAACTTTCCGGTTTTCACGGGCAGCACCCGCGCGCATCAGAGTGCGGATCGCTTTTGCGATTCTGCCCTGTTTGCCGATGACACGTCCCATGTCATCCGGTGCGACGGTGAGGTGCAGGACAGTGATGCCCTCCTCATTGACCGCGTCCTCAGTGATCTGAATCGCGGTCTTATCCGTGACCAAGCCTTCTACGATTG
The DNA here is from genome assembly GCA_017523995.1 of Oscillospiraceae bacterium. The sequence continues at coordinate 713 of JAFWUX010000032.1, forward strand.
CATACAACAGTTCTTTCATGATGTTCTCCCAAATCCAAGGTAGTGGGGAAGTGCCGATTACAGCACGCCCTGCTTCTTCAGGATATCGCGGACGGTATCAGTCGGCTGTGCGCCGTTCTGAAGCCATGTCTTTGCCTTGTCAGCGTCAACCTTGACAACGGACGGCTCCTTGGTCGGATCGTAGTAACCGATCTCCTCGATGAAGCGGCCGTCTCTCGGATATCTGCCGTCAGCGACGACGATACGGTAGAACGGAGCCTTCTTTGCGCCCATTCTTCTCAGACGAATCTTAACTGCCATGTTTATTCACCTCCACATTTTGATAACATATATATTCATGCAAATATGAGTGTTTGCAATGAAATCGGATTTCAGCGCTGCACGGGGCCGAACAGCCAGCAATAGAGCAGATATCCGCCGAAAGCAAGCATCAGTAGGGATACAAGCGCGTGAATGATGCGCGCTTTGTTCTTGCCCCAGCGCGCGAGCTGATCCTGCATCTGCGGATTCTGACTGTTCTCATAAAATCTCGGCCAGCCTGTCAGCGCGGTCAGCAGCGTGAACACCCCGCCGCCGAGAATCAGCACCGGAATGGCAAGTGTCAGCCAGTGCAGAAACGGATCGTTGTTGTTGTTAACCATCGCGGTGCCTCAGAACTTCGGGAAACCGCCGCCCATGCCGTCCAGCATTTTGGGGTCGAGTTTCGGCATCTTGCGTCTGCCGAAAAGCCCCTTCTTGCCGCCCATGCCGCCGAGCTTTTTCATCATCTGCTGCATCTGCTCAAACTGTTTGAGCAGGCGGTTGACGTCCTGCACCTGCGTGCCGGAGCCCTTTGCGATTCTGCGCTTGCGCGAGGGATTGATGATCGAGGGCTTTGCGCGTTCTGCCGGCGTCATGGAAGTGATCATCGCCTCCACTCTGCCGAATGCGTTATCGTCGATATCGAGCTCGTCGATTTTGTTGCCGACACCCGGCAGCATCCCGACGATCTTTTTCAGATCACCCATTTTGCGGATCTGGCGCATCTGCTCGAGCAGATCATCCATATCGAACTGACTTTTCTGGAGCTTCTGTGTCAGGCGCTCCGCCTCCTGCTTGGAGTAGACATCCTCCGCCTTTTCAATCAGCGAGAGAACATCGCCCATGCCGAGGATTCTGGACGCCATTCTGTCGGGGTGGAACTGCTCGAAGTCATCGAGCTTTTCGCCCATACCGACATACTTGATGGGCTTGCCGGTGACGGAGAGCACGGAGAGCGCCGCACCGCCTCTGGTATCGGAATCGAGCTTCGACATCAGCACGCTGGTGATGCCGAGCGCCTCATCGAACGCTTTTGCGACGTTGACGGCATCCTGACCGGTCATGGCATCGACAACGAGCATGATCTCATCGGGATTCGTTTCCGCCTTGATATTTTTCAGCTCATCCATGAGCTTTTCGTCGATATGCAGACGGCCTGCCGTATCGAGAATGACAATATCGTGATTGTGGTCTTTTGCGTATCTGACGCCCTGCACGGCGATATCGACCGGGTCGATCTGCCCGAGCTCAAACACGGTGACATCCGCCTGCCCGCCGACGACCTTGAGCTGGTCGATTGCAGCCGGACGGTAAACGTCGCAGGCAACGAGCAGCGGGTGATGTCCCTCTTTTTTGAGCAGCTTTGCGAGCTTTGCGCAGTGCGTTGTTTTACCGGAGCCCTGCAGACCGCAGAACATCAGGACTGTGGGGGGCTTTGCGGCGAAGTTCAGGCGCGCATTGCCGTCGCCCATGAGCGAGATCAGCTCCTCATTGACGATCTTGACAACCTGCTGCGCCGGTGTCAGGCTGGCGAGCACTTCCTCACCGACCGCACGCTCCGAAACGCGCGCGACAAAATCCTTGACAACCTTATAGCTGACATCCGCTTCCAGAAGGGCAAGCCGCACCTCGCGCATTGCTTCCTTGACATCCGCCTCGGTGAGCTTTCCGCGCGCTTTGAGCTTTTTGAACACCTGTCCGAGCTTATCCTGCAATCCTTCAAATGCCATTGCCGTTCCCTCCTGTTCTGCTATCGTATATCAAAAGAGCGCCTTGCCCCTGCCTGCTGCCTCGGCGATGCCGGAGCGCTGCGGCTCGGGGAGTTCTGCGCTGAGTGCTTCAATTTCCTCGAAGACGGCGCGGGCAGCCTTGAGACGTTCGGCGATGCCCATTTTCGCTTCATATTCCTCGAGCTGACGTTCTCCTCTGCGGATGCTGTCATGCACCGCCTGACGGGAGATGCCGAGCGGCTCTGCCAGTTCCGCGAGCGAGAGGTCTTCATCATAATAGCCTTCGAGCAGTGTCCGCTGCCGTTCGGTCAGCATATTGCCGTAGCAGTCGAGCAGTAGCACAAAATCTAGGTTTTTCACTGATCTGCCCCCTGTCTTTTTAGCTGTCATGGTCAAAACCTTTACACCAGCTCTCCTATTATATCAGCTTTCCCGCAGTTTGTCAAGGGGAAAATCAAATTTTTTCCCGAACCGCGCGGAAAATCTCTGCCGGAACCGATATTGCCCTGTGATGCCTGCGCTCGGGCGCTGCCTGCACCTGCCGGATTCCGTATCCCGACTTCGCAATATCCCCTGAAAATCCCGCCGGAAAAATTTTTTTGCAAATTCATGTTACATTTCGGGCAGTTTTCGCGTCTATATTGTTGAGGGTGAAGAAAGGCGGTGAACACCTTGAACGCAAAGGACGAACAGATCATTGCGCAGATCACGGCGCGCGACGAACGGGCACTCGAAGCGCTGACCGATGCATACGGCAAAATCTGCCGGAAGACCGCGCAGAATATTCTCGGGAACTCTGCCGATGCCGATGAAGCGTTCAATGATGCTCTGTTCCGTGCGTGGAACGCGATCCCGATGAACCCTCCGGCGCATTTGCAGGCGTATCTCATCACCCTCACACGCCGCATCGCGCTCGACAAATGCAGAGCCGACAGCCGCAAAAAGCGCGGCGGCGGAGAGGTTCCCGTGGCGCTCAGCGAGCTGGAGGAATGCGTTGCCTCAGAGGAGAATGTCGAGGCGATCCTGAACCGCAATGCGCTCCGCACGGCAATGAATGAATTTCTCGAAACGCTTTCCGATGAAAAACGGCGCATCTTTATTGAACGGTACACATTTCTGATGCCGCCCGCTGACATCGCAAAGCGGCATGCAATGGCGACCGCATCCGTGCGGATGGCACTGAGCCGGATGCGGAAGGCACTCAAACAATTTTTAGAGGAGGAGGGATTGCTGTGAACAGCAAATATCTGCTTGATCTCATGGGCGAGATTGATGCGCGGATGATCGAGGATGCGGCAGGCGGCTCCGGCGGCAGCAATCCGGTGATTACGCGGCTCTCGCGATACGGCGTGGTTGCGGCTGCAATCGGCATTGTCAGCTTCAGTGCGTTTGCGATCTACGGCGTTGTGCGCGACGGCATCATGCAGCAGCAGCCGACACAGCCTGCATATTCCAGCATACTGGATTCCGGCGACTTTGCCGCATCGCTGATTCCGCACGAAACGCAGGCGAACACCGAAGCCGTCTCAACCGACCGCACGCTCCCGACCGATCTCTATGAGATCGAGACGCTCGAATCGACAACCACCACAACAACAGAAAAAGCGCTGCCGTTCCCCGCGGATGCGGAAATGCCGGATGCATCGCTGGAGCAGGAGATCGGCGACCGGTTCCTTATCAACGATGGGCAGATCGTGCAGAGCGGCGTGCTGGCGCTGACCGTGCAGAAAGCGCAGTGCTTTGATACGCTCGAGGAAGCCGGTCTCAAAGAGGAGGATCTCGGCAGGCTGTTCCGCGAGGATTGCTATATTGCGGGCGGACACGGTTCATACGATAAAGAAAAGTACACCTCTGCGGATGTCAAATATCTGGGCGATTGGGATGAGGAGCACAAATACTCGACTGTCAAGGCAAATCCTGCGGATTACCGGTTTGTGCTGCTGGATGTCAAGGTCGAAAACATCAATGCGATTTCGTATCTGCCGTCCTTCTGGAATGACTGCCGCATGCCCGTGGATCCGTCTCACCGCTACGGCGCAGACCTCGGCGATGAGGCTGACTGGTTCGATCCGTTCCGGGATGATTATGTCATAGATTCCGGCTTTGCACGCGATTATGATTTCTGCCTGATGCCGATGTTTTTCAAGATTCACAACGCGAATGAGCGCAAAGCCGACGCAAGCTTTTTTGCACAGCCTGCGTATTTCAGCCTGAGCGGTCAGGAATATGACGATGATTTCCGCTCGGAGTGGTTCTATCTGGAGCCGGGCAGTGCGCTGAACTGTCAGATCGGCGCGTTCCTGCCGAAGACGATGAAGCCGGAGCTGATGAACGAGCTGTATCAGGATGAGGGCGAAACCGAATGGGGACCGGAATATCCGGCAATCGGCGACGATCTGAAGGATTACTATTATTTCGGCAGCGGCGGCATTTCCAGACCGCACGTTGACCTGCACTTTGACGATGCCAACTGAATATGTGGACATCTCCACACCCATTGCCGCATGTGCGCCAACACATGCGGCAGCTTTTTTTGAATGAGAAATTAGAAATTAGAAATTGCGGTATCGCCTGCGGCGATGTATTAAAAAGGGGGAAGCAGGAAAGGAACGATTTTCAAATCCGTCCGCGAAGCGGACACCATTATTTCTCATTTCTCATTTCTCATTTCTAATTTTTTCTTTCTCTCCATTGAAATTTCTGCAACAATATGGTATAATATAACGGAGTATTCGTAAAATTGCGGAAGGAGGCGCATTGGCTTGGCATTAACCGTAATCCTGATTATCCTGTTCATCCTCTGCGTGCTCCTGCTGCTGCCTGTCCGCGCAAAGGCATCCTTCGGCGACGGCAAGTGGGCAGTCTCCGTGTATTACGCATTTTTCCGCATCTTCCACCGGGAATCAAAGGAGAAACCGAAGCCGGAGGTCCCCAAAAAGCCGGAGGATCTCCCCGAGGGCGAAGCGCCGCCGCTCCCGAAGCCGGAGCAGAAACCGGAGCCGGAATCCAAACCGGAACCGGCAGACAAGCCGAAACCCAAACCGCAGCCCGAGGCAGTCTCCGGACCGGAGACCGTCACCGCGAAGCCGGAGCCCGCGCCCGAACCGGAGCAGGCGGAAGAATCCGCAGAACCGGTCGATCCGGAGCAGCTTGCGGATACCGTCGAGACACCGGAGCTGAAACCGAAAAAACAGAAGAAGCCCAAAAAGCCGAAGAAAAAACCGGAATCCCCCGCAGAGGAGGCGCCGCCGAAGAAAAAACGCGGCATCCGCGGATTCATCGAGCGCGTCAAGCCGCATTCGCTTTCGGATGTTCTCGGGCTCGCGCAGGACGGCTTTGCAGCCCTCACCCCCGCGCTGAAATTCCTGACAAAGCATATCCACTTCCGCCATATCAACCTCTATCTTGCGGTCGGCACGGATGATCCGGCGAACACCGCAACGCTTTACGGCAAAATCTGCGCCGCCGCGTATAATCTGCTCGGTGCGATGCAGTGCTGGTTTGATATGCAGGCGGATTCGTTCCGCATTCTCGCGGATTTCTACAATGATAAAATCACCTTCCGCGGCTCGCTGGAGCTGCGCATTTCCCCGATGGCGGCGATCATGCTCGCGCTGATCCTCGGGTGCAGATTCCTCTGGCGGACAATCTGCAGATTCCGCAGAGAGGATAAAGAGGCAGCTTTGCGCGAAAAGGAATCCGCGCCGCTGCCGCAGGCATGATTCTGTGACAGGAACCGTTCCGAACCGGATTTGCGTCCGGTCGGTCAAATCTATTTCAGGAGGAAACTACTATGAGCGAACGCAGCAAAGAGCATCCGGTGCAGGAGACCCTGCGCGTCACAATGGATGAGATCCGCGGCATGGTCGATGCCAACACCATTATCGGCAAACCGATCAACTGCGACAACGGCACAACAGTTATTCCGATCTCCAAGGTCAGCTTCGGATTTGCATCCGGCGGCTCCGATCTGCCGACAAAGGTCGCAAAGGATATGTTCGGCGGCGGCGGCGGTGCCGGTGTGACGATCACCCCGATCGCATTTCTCGTCATCATGCCGAATGATGTCAAGCTCATGCAGCTTTCCGTCAATGCCTCCACGCCGAATGCACTGATCAACATGGTGCCGGATGTCATGGACAAGGTTACAGGCTTCCTTGCAGGCAGACAGGCAAAGAACGAGGGCGAGGCAGAGGTCGTCACCGAATGAAGCTGCACCGGCTGATTCTGCCGGCGGCTGTTTCGGTTCTGCTGCTGACAGGCTGCGGCGCGGATGCCGTCAAGGGTCTTTCGCGCGGCGGCACGGCGGAGACAGACAATTTCAGCATACAGATTCCGCATTCGCTCTACAAGGCGGAGAAGCCGGAATCGGCGCTCTGGGATCAATCGTTTCTCGACCGCAGCGGCTATATGATCTCCGTGCAGGATTTCGATTTCGGCTATGCACCGGAGGATTTCCTTGGGCAGGAGTATGAGGAAGGCGAGGCGGTCTTTGAGCAGGGCACGCTCGGGCAGTATCCCTACTGCGGCTGGGCGGCGCCTGCGGGCGAAAACTGCGTCCTGAAATACGCAGCGGGCACGCAGGGCAGGCTGCTTTTTGCACAGGCGACTGTTCCGCGGAAGAAGGCGAGCCGCGCAAAACTGCAGATGCTCGATCTGCTGGGGCACATGGAATTCACCGGCAGACCGCTCGGCGCAGGCAGCATCTCCGCGGGCTTTGCACAGATTGACTATCCCGAGACATGGGTGGTCTCGGCAAAGAGCTTCACGGGCTGTGCGATTATGCATCCCGCTGTCAACAAGGACGGCGTGTACGTGAGCTTTACCGTAACAGAAACGCCGAAGGCTTCTGCAAAGGAGCTTGCCGAAGAAAGCATCGCAGCGACCACGGAACAGCTGCCGGATTATTATACGGAGGCTGCTGTGGTCAAAGAGAAGCTTCTCGGCTATGATGCGTATATCGCAAGACTGCGCAGCGGCGAGCCGAAGGACCCGGGCGGCGCTGTCATTCTGGATACCGCCTATATCGAAGCGCCGCAGGGCGTCTGCATCGTTTCGATGAATTACGGCGATCCCGGCGCGGATGTATACTTTGCGGCGCTCAACACGCTGACACTGACGTTCAACGGAGAATAATATGGAAAAAATCAGAATTCAGAAGCTGCTCTCGGATGCAGGCTACTGTTCGCGGCGCAAAGCGGAGGCGCTGATCGCGGCAGGCAAGGTCAAGTGCAACGGGCATCCGGTGACGCTCGGAGACAAGGCGCTCCCGACCGATCACATCACGGTGCTGGGCGAGCCGGTCTATATCCCGAAGAAAAAGGAATTCCGCTATATCATGATGAACAAGCCGCGCGGCTATGTCACAACGCTCTCGGATGAGCAGGGCAGACGCTGCGTCACGGATCTGCTGGAGGGCGTGGATACGCGCGTCTATCCGGTCGGACGGCTGGACAGAAATTCCGAGGGACTGCTGCTCTTTACGAATGACGGCGCCTTTGCAAACGGCATCATGCACCCCTCGCGCGAGGTCGCAAAGACCTACCGCGTCACGGTGCGCCCGCCTGTCTCGGAGGAGCAGCTCACGCAGATGTCCGCGGGCGTCACGCTCGATGACGGCTTCAAAACCGCACCGGCGAACATCGTCACGCAGGTCACGGAGCCGAACCGCGTTGTCCTGATGATCACGATTCACGAGGGCAAAAAGCGCGAGATTCGCCGCATGTGCGATGCCGTCGGACTGGAGGTCGCCCGTCTGCGCAGAATCTCGATCGGGCCTGTCAAGCTCGGCATGCTGAAGCCCGGCGAGTGGCGCGACCTGACCTCTGAGGAACTGCGCGCCCTGCGCACGGCAATCGGAAAGTAAGCAGATGGAACGCTTTGAAGTGATACCGGAATCGGTACAGCGCAAGGGCAATATCCTGCACGGCATCTGCGGATACCTGCAGGGCAAGCCTGTCGCCTTTTTGTATGATATGACCGCGCAGGATATCATCATTCCGGAGAGCTTAGAGCCGGTCTATCCGGCGATTGAGGACGCTGTTGTGCGCTTTCTGCGGCAGACCGGCATGATGCGGTGACATTTTTGAGGAGGACATACGATGCAGCAGACAAATTCGGTTCCTGTGAAAAAATCGGCACTATGGGGCATGCTTTCCGCACTGGCAGTCTGGCTGCCGGTGCTGCTGGCGGATGTCTTTGATGAATATGTGCTGCATGCAAGTCCGGCATTTTCGCTGCCGATCTTCTGCGCGGCGCCGGTTGTACTGACGGTGCTTTATGTGAAGCGGCGCAGGGCGGACGGTGCGTGCAGGCGGGATTTTGCGGTATGGCTGCTCTGCTATGCCGCCGTATTCACGCTTGTCTGGCTGCTGATCTGCACGGAAATCAATACGTATGATATTGCGGTCATTGTGCCGCAGCATCAGTTCGGGCGCGGGCTGGATTTCAACGGCATCGAATATGCGTGGTTCGGGATTCCTGCGCTGCTCCTGTTTCTGCTGAATATCGGCATCTATCATTTCAGCCGCTTTATGAAGCGCGGACTGGCGCGCACCAAGGACGATTCACTTTGATAACAGGAGGCAATCATATGGAAAAGACACAGCAGACATCCGGTTCGCCTCTCAGATCCGCGCTTTTCGGATTCCTGACCGCACTGATTGTCTGGCTGCCGCTGATGCTGCCGGACTGCATTGACGAATTTCTGCGGCACGGCGGCTCGCTCTGTTCGCTGCTGACGTATCCGGTGATTCCGGTCGTGCTGGCGGCATTCTATATCCGGCACCATAAAAATGCGAATCCCCCGCGGCGGAATCTTGCAGCATGGCTGCTCAGCTATACTGCCGCGTTTTCGCTCTCGTGGTATCTTGTCCGCAGGGAAATAGATGTCTATTACATCGGGGTTCTCATTCCGCAGCACGTTTTGGGCGACGGCGTGAAGATCAACGGCATCGAATATGTGATGTACGGATTTCCGGCAATGGTCATTTTTCTTGCCATTGTAATTGCCTATCACATCTGGGAAGCGATCTGATCCCGGTGCGGCGTTTCGCACAGCAAAACAAAAAAGGGAAAGCATTTGCTCTCCCTTTGATGTCACATGATGTGATTGTTCTGTTTGATTGCAGCGCGTGCCTTATTGACAATGGTCTTGTCGTTCTCATAAGTCAGCATGTGTGTTGCCCGGATGATATCCACCCAGCGGATCTCTGCGATCTCCTCCTCCTGCGGCACAAAATCATAATTGCGTGCCAGCGCAAGAAAATAGACGACGACTTTCTGCGTATCCCGCTTGGGCGAATAGGAGACAGTCTCCCGAAATGTTTGATCTAAAATGACATCCAGTCCGGTTTCCTCCTTGATTTCGCGTCTCGCGGTTTCGAGCTCCGTCTCATCACCCTCCACATGCCCTTTGGGAAACGACCAGTGGCCGCTGTTGATGTGTTTAATCAGCAGAATCTCGATATTTCCGTGAAACCGCCGGTACACGATCGCGCCGCATGATTTTTCGTGCAGCATTCCAAAGTTCCTTTCAGTTGGTTTTGCAACGGGTTGTTGTTACCTAATATTATAACACAAACCGTTTGATTTGTAAACACCTTTTTGACAGAAATTTCCGTCTTTGGAAAATATTGCGGCACCGCATCCGCCGCAATGATACTTTTATTCAGGAAAGGATTTGATTCTCATGAACCAGAAAACAGCCTTCAGCGCAGCGGATATTCTGCTGCCGAACAAGCAGAATATGTCCGATGTATGGGCAGTCTGTGCCTGCGACCAGTACACCGGTGAGCCGGCATACTGGGCGGAAACCGACCGCCTTGTCGGAGAGAAGCCCTCTGCGCTCCGCCTGATCCTGCCCGAGGTCTACCTCGAGGATGCAGATGTCACCGACCGCATCGCGAAAATCCAGCAGACGATGAAGGAATACCTCTCTGCGGATATCTTTGCGGAGTACAAGAATGCAATGGTCTACATTGAGCGCATCCAGAGCGACGGCAAAATGCGTGCCGGTCTGATCGGCAAGATTGATCTGGAGCAGTATGATTACAGCAAGGGCTCTGTTTCGCCGGTTCGTGCGACTGAGGCGACCGTTCCGGAGCGCATCCCGCCCCGTGTCCGGATCCGCCGCGGTGCTGCGCTGGAGCTGCCGCACATCATGATTCTGCTCGATGATACGAAGAAAACCGTCATCGAGCCGCTCGGGACAAAGAAGAACAGCATGGAGCTGCTCTATGATACCAAACTGATGCAGGGCGGCGGCGCAATCAAGGGCTGGCTGGTTCCGGCAGAGGAGCAGAGCCGCATCCTCGAAGCCCTGACTGCACTGGGCACCGAATCCGGCGAGGCAAACCCGCTGGTCTATGCAATGGGCGACGGCAACCACTCCCTCGCGACCGCAAAGGCGTTCTATGAGGAATGGAAGGCTGCAAATCCTGGCGCAGATACCGAAAACGCCCCGATGCGCTATGCGCTGGTCGAGCTTGTCAACCTGCACAGCCCGGCGCTTGAGTTCGAGGCAATCCACCGCATCCTCAACCAGATCAATGCGGAAATGCTGCTCAGCGACATGACCGCAGCGCTTGATCTGCGCACCGATGCAGAAGCTGCACAGGCATTCACCGTGATCTGCGGCGGCAAAAAGCAGGTGTATTACATCCACAAGCCGACCTCGAACCTGACCGTCGGCAGCGTGCAGATGTTCCTCGATGCATGGCTGAAGGAAAACGGCGGCAAGATCGACTATATCCACGGCGCGGATGTTGTCGAGAGCCTTGCAAAAGAGGCGGACAGCCTCGGCATCCTGCTGCCGGATATGCAGAAATCCGAGCTGTTCCCGACTGTCATCAAGGACGGCGCACTGCCGCGCAAGACCTTCTCGATGGGTCACGCAGCCGATAAGCGCTTCTATATGGAGGCGCGCAGAATCACGGCAGAGATCTGACCGCACCGCCTGAGCGGGGGGATGCCGAGATTTTCACGATTTCCCCATTGAAATTTCACGCATTATATGCTATAATTGCATTGCAGCCTTGCGCTGTCTGCAATGCAGCAGAACGGCAAATATCCGCAGGGCAGAAACATACCGCGTTTCTGCCCTGTTTTTTCCATACGGTGCATGGCGATTCCTGATGAGAAAGAGGCGTATTTCCGATGAAGATATACCAGTTTTTGCGCGGCGGCGCTGTATGTGCGGCTGCACTCCTGACGGCGTCCTTTGCGGTGCTGAACAGCTACGCGGAGGAGGAATCGGAGGAGGAGCAGGAGGTTCCGGTCTATACGAGCGGCGATTATACCTATTCGATCCTCAAAAACGAGGATGACGAGAACGAGCGCGCAGCCTGTCTCGAATCCTATACCGGCAGCGAGGCGGAACTCACGGTCCCCTCTGAGCTGGACGGTCTGAGCGTTGTGCGGCTGGGCGAGCGCGCATTTGTGCAGGCGGATTACCTCAAAAAGATCACGCTCCCGAAAACCGTGACGGAGCTCGGCGATTATTCCTTTGCCGAGAGCCTGCATATCGAGGAATACATCGTGGAGGAGGGCAATCCGGTGCTTTCCGCCGAGGACGGCGTCCTCTATTCCAATGACGGAAAGGTGCTGCAGCGCTATCCGCTCGGCTCGAATCCGGTGGATGTCACCGTGCCGGAGGGCGTCCTCGCGATCGGCAATGTCGCGTTTGCGGAAAGCCCGACGCTGAAAACGGTCACGCTCCCCGAGAGCCTGACATACATCGGCGTTTCGGCATTTTCCGGCTGCAATGAGATGACAGAGATCACCATTCCGGATGCGGTCACGGAGATCGACGCATTTGCGTTCAACAGCTGCACGAACCTGAAAACTGTCAAGCTTCCGGCGGAGCTGCTCTCGATCGGCGCGGCATCCTTCTCGATGACGGCGATCGAAAACATCACGCTGCCGGATAAGCTCATGGCTATCGGACAGCAGGCGTTCATCTCCGCCCCGATGAAAGAGATCACGATTCCGGGCAGTGTCAGCGAAATGAACTATGCGTCTGTCGGCTGGGAGATGACACCTTCCGGCATGGCAGCGAAAAAGGATTTCATCATTTACGGCTATGCGAACAGCACCGCGGAGGAATATGCTTCTGATGAGGAGCTGGAAAACAGTTTTCAGTTTTCCGAGCTTTCCACGCCGGCGTCCGAATCCTCGGATGATGCAGAATCTTCGGCGGAGGAGTCCGCGGCTTCGGAGGAATCCGCAGCAGATACCGAAACAATCGGTGCGGAGAAGGATACCGTTCACCCGGGCAAGGTGATCGGCATTTCCGCGTGCGGCGCGGCGATTCTCGGAATCATCGCAGCAGCGGCGTTTTCCGGCAAGAAAAAATCGAACAAGGAGAAAAAGGATGATGCATAAATTCAGCAAGCGGCTGCTTTCCGTCTGCGGCAGCCTGATGATGCTCTCTGCCCTGACCGCCGGTCTGCCGGCATATGCGGAGGAGACGTCTGAGGCGGCAGAAGCCGCGGAGACCGCAGAACCCGCAGACACCGCAAAACCCGCAGACATCGCAGAACCCGCAGATACCGAGGATTCCGAAGATGCTGCAGATTCCGCAGAAACCGCATCCGAGGATGACAATACATTCATCGAAGACGGCATCGGCTACCGCTATCTCGAGGACGGCAAATCGGTTGCTGTCAGCAGGATTGATGAAACGCTGACCGAGGTCGAGGTTCCGAAGACAGCCAAGGGCAAGTCCGTCACGCGCGTGGATGAGGGCGCGTTCAGCCAGTGCAGCGCACTGAAAAGCGTCAAGCTGCCGGATTCGGTCACGGAGATCGCAGCAGGTGCATTCTATTACTGCATCGCGCTGGAGAACGTGAACATTCCGGATTCCGTAACGCAGCTCGGCGACTATGTCTTTGCAAACTGCTATGCGCTGCGTGAGCTCAAGCTACCGCCGCATATCACGGCGATTCCTGCCAATGCTTTCTATTATAATATCGGTCTCGAGGAGATCACGATTCCGGACGGCGTCACCTCAATCGGGACGCAGAGCTTTGTCTATTGCTATTCGCTGCGCAAGCTGCACATTCCGGCATCCGTGACGGAGATTGCCGATCTCGCGATTGTCTCCTGCATGGGGCTTTCGGAGTTCGATCTGGACCCGGCGAACACAACGTATACAGTCAACGAGGACGGCGCCCTGATGACGGCTGACAAGCACCGCATCATTGCGGTTCCGGTCGGCAAGGAGGACGAGACCTACACCGTTCCGGAGGGCGTCACATCCATTGCACCGTATGCATTCTCCGGCGCGCTCAAACTCAAGACGATCACGCTGCCGGATTCGATCACAGAGCTCGGCGACGGCGCCTTCTCCGATTGTCAGGTGCTGGAGAGCGTCACCGTCCCGCAGAAGATCACCGCGATTCCGGCATGTCTGTTTGCGGGCTGCACATCGCTGCAGAGTTTTGCGATTCCGCAGGGCGTCACGAGCATTGCAGAGAGCGCTTTCTACGGCTGCGAAAAGCTGACCGAAATGATCATCCCCGAAACCGTGACCGAGATCCGCGCATGGGCGTTCTACGGCTGTTCCGGACTTTCCGGCATGCGGATTCCGGACAGCGTCACCGCAATCGGCGACAATGCAATCGGCTTCACCATTGCGAATACCGGTGATGCGAGCTCCTCGGAGTCTGTGGTTCAGTCCGGATTCCTGCTCGAGGGCGGCGCAGATTCCGCCGCAAAGGATTATGCAGAAAAGAACGGCATCGCGTTCAAGCAGACCGGTCTGAGCAAAACCGCGCTGATCGGCATTGTCGGCGGCGCACTGGTGGTGCTGCTTGCGATTGCAATGGCAGTGCTGATGAAAAAGGGCAAAAAGGCGGCATCTGAAACAGCGGATGTGGTCGGCGAGCCGGAGGAGCCGGTCAGTGACCCGAATTACACGAGCATCCTCGAGGAGGATGATGAAAACGATCCCTATGACAGAAGCTACGGACTCCAGACAGAGGAGCCGGAGGAGGACGCCGCGGAGGATCCCGAATAACCCGTCCCGAAGCTGAGGCGGACGGAAAGGAGAACAAGCATCATGCAGGCGGCGGAAACGCTCTATATGGTCATTCCCTGCTACAATGAAGAAGCGGTGCTGCACGAAACGGCGGCGCGGCTTCGTCAGAAATACACCGATCTGCGCGAAAAGCAGATGATCTCGCCGGAGAGCCGCATCGTCTTTGTCAATGACGGCTCAAAGGACCGCACATGGGAGATCATCTCCGAGCTGCACGCGCAGGCGCCGGAGTTCTTCTCCGGCATCAATCTCGCGCACAATGCCGGACACCAGAACGCAGTGCTTGCCGGTCTGATGACGGTCAAGTCACAGTGCGATATGGCGATCTCGATGGACGCCGATCTGCAGGATGATATCAACGCGATCGACGAAATGGTCGCAAAGTACTACGAGGGCAATCAGGTTGTCTACGGCGTGCGGAATGCGCGCGATACCGATACCTTTTTCAAGAAGATCACCGCAGAGGGGTTCTATAAGTTCATGTCCGCGATGGGTGCGGATGTGGTTTACAATCACGCGGATTTCCGCCTGATGAGCCGCCGTGTGCTCGAGGAGCTCGCGAACTTCCGCGAGGTCAATCTGTTCCTGCGCGGCATGGTTCCGCTGATCGGCTTTCAGAGCTGCAATGTCTATTATGCACGCGCGGAGCGGTTTGCGGGCGAGAGCAAATATCCGCTGAAAAAGATGCTGGCCTTTGCGGTCAACGGCATCACCTCGTTCAGCACCAAGCCGCTCAAGCTGATCACGGCGCTGGGCTTCATCATGTCGCTGGTGAGTGCAGGCGCATTCATCTGGGCGTTCATCGTCAAGCTGACGGGTCATTCCGTAGACGGCTGGTCCAGCACGCTCTGCTCGATCTGGCTGATCGGCGGCGTGCAGCTTCTGGCGCTGGGCATCATCGGCGAATACATCGGCAAGATCTATGCGGAGGTCAAGCACCGCCCGCGGTATATTATCGCGGATTATCTGAACACAGCCGCACCCTCTGAGAAAGATGAATCATAAGCACAGCCGGACTGTATCCTTTCGGGGATGCGGTCCGGCTTTTGCACGCGAAAGCGGCTTTGCGGCGCAGCGGGAAGAATCTTCCGCAGATTGACGCAAATTATCGCGAAAGCAAGCGGCATTTTCTGCATTTTAATTCAGATTTCCCCCTTGCTTTTTTTCGCTGTATAGAGTATAATATATAGTGTATGATTATGCGAACTCGCGGCTGCTGCCGTGCAGTCCGGCTAAGGAGGAACAAACGTGGAAGAAAAAAAGCTCATCTCAGTTATCGTGCCGTGTTACAACGAGCAGGAAGTCCTGCCGATGTTCTATAAAGAGATCACAAAGGTTTCCGCATCCATGCAGGAAGCGCATCCCGAGCTCGAGTTTGAATATCTGTTCATCGACGACGGCTCCAAGGACCGCACACTCCGCACGCTGCGGATCATGGCAAAATATGACAAGCGTGTCCGCTATATCTCGTTCTCGCGCAATTTCGGCAAAGAGGCGGGCATCTATGCAGGTCTCTCGAATGCAAAGGGCGATTACTGCGTTGTCATGGACGCAGACCTGCAGCATCCGCCGAAGTTCCTGCCGGAGATGTACGAGGCTGTTGCGAGCGGCGAATATGACTGCGCCACAACGCGCAGAGTCAGCCGCGCGGGCGAATCGAAGATCCGCTCGTGGTTTGCAAGACTGTTCTACAAGATCATGAATCACATCTCGCAGACCGAGATCGTGGACGGCGCACAGGATTTCCGCTTCATGTCCCGCCAGATGGTTGATGCGGTGCTTTCGATGAGCGAATACAACCGCTTCTCCAAGGGCATTTTCTCGTGGGTCGGCTTCCGCGTCAAGTATCTCGAATATGAAAACGTGGAGCGCGCCGCCGGCACGAGCGCATGGAGCTTCTGGGGCCTGTTCCGCTATTCACTGGAGGGCATCATCGGCTTTTCGACCGCGCCCCTGACCGCAACGGCGGTGATCGGCTTTATCTCATGTCTGCTCGGTCTGATTATGCTGATCTTCACGATCTGCAAGCGCCTGATTGTCGGCGGCGACCCGCTCGGCTATCCGACCACGACCTGCTGCGTTGTGTTCTTCGGCGGTCTGCAGGTGTTCTGCACGGGCATTCTCGGTCTGTATCTCGGCAAGACCTATCTCGAGGTCAAGCACCGCCCGATCTATCTGGTGCGTGAGACCGAGGAGAACGCAGATCAGTTCGACGAGCTGCCGGAGGATGCAGAAGACAGCGAATCCGATGCGGATGAGAAAGCTGCAAAGGCACTCTCCGATGCAGGCAGCGTGACTGCCGAAAAGCTGGAAAAGGCACAGCGCATCAAGCAGGAGGCTGACGAGGAATTCAATGCAATCGTCGATGCTGCGTTTGCAGATGATGCCAAAGCAGAGGATGCGAAGGATGATGCATCCGAAGCTGACGATGAAGA
>JAFWUX010000033.1 GCA_017523995.1 Oscillospiraceae bacterium
CTATCTCTGCAAAGCTTTTTCTGAGATCACTGTTGATGCAGATAATCCCGTGTTCTGTTCGGTAAACGGCGTTGTGTATACAAAGGATATGCAGACGGTTGTTTACTGTCCGGTTGAGAAAGCGGGGGAGGTTGTGATTCCCGAGGGTGTGACGGCAATCGGCGCACATGCTTTTGACGGCTGTCACAAGCTGACAAGCATCACAGTACCCGAAAGCGTAACGGTGTTCGGCGAGTGGGCTTTCTATAATTGTTACGGGATTCAGGGCATTCACATTCCGCACGGCGTGACAGAGCTGCCCGTGCGCGTGTTCGGAAGCTGCGGATTTCCGGAGTTTGATATTCCGGAGCATGTGACAAAAATCGGCGAGCGTGCATTTGACGGCTGCCGTTTTACGCGTCTTTCGATTCCAAACAGCGTGACCGAAATCGGCAGATATGCTTTTTCCGGATGCAGCAATCTGAAAGCCATAACAATCCCGGACAGTGTGCAGGTGCTTCCTGACAACGTGTTCTGTATGTGCAGAGCCTTGACGGAGGTGCATCTGCCGGAGGGTATTCCCGTGATCGAATCCGGAACATTTCATATGTGCGTTTCGCTGGCGGAGATCACATTGCCGGACAGCGTAAAGAAAATCTGCAACTCGGCGTTTTCTGACTGCAAATTGCTGCAAACGGTTTCCGTTGCTGCCGGAACAGAAATCGGGCAGAACGCATTTCCTTATTCACCGAATGCAAAAGTAGTTTTCAGATAAAGGGCGCAGCGTGCAGGATGATCTTTCCGTCAGTACGATTAACAACGAAGTGGATGCATAAACAGGTATTTCAGAAAGGTAATCAAAATGAAGCTGTATTATATTGATCAAAGAAAAGTATTTCCGTTCTTGCAGCCAGTCGAGGTGTGGGACGAACAGGGCAATGTCCGGTACCGACTGAAAAGCAAGAGTACTGTCGGGTTACAGCTACATCTTCTGACGCCCTATGATGAAGAAGTGGCATCAATCCGGCAGAAGATCGTAACAATGACACCAAAGTTCATCGTGAAAGTGAACGACAAGGAACTGGCAGTCACTCCCAAGGCTACTTTTTTGAAAGGGGAAAGATATTTCACGGTCAGTGAACTCAACTGGAAAGCAGAGGGCTTTCTGAATTACCGCACTTATCAGATCACAGCCGGAGACCAGCAGATCGCACAGGCTCGAATGGTTGAATTCAGCAAAGGGCATAAGGATGCATTGTACGAGGCGCTGAAAAAGATCGCGCATGTTCCGCTCAGTGAGCTCGATCAGGGGAATTGCTGCGAAATAGAGTTTTCGGATGATCAGAATGAAGCCGAGGTACTAGCCATTGTCATGGCGATTGAGGCTGCGCTCAGCGTTGGAAGAGGATGACAATAACCGTGCAAAGGAGTGTGTAGCATGAGCAATATTGTGGTTCTGGTCGGCAGCATGAGAAAAGGCGGCAACACCGATCTGCTGGCGCAGCGGTTTGCTGAGGGCGCTGCGGAACATAACAATGTCGAAATCATTTCAGTTTCGGATTTCAAAGTCTCGCCGTGCATCGGCTGCAACACCTGCTTTACCCGCGAGGGCAATGCGTGCTTCAATCACGATGACATGGATGTGATTTACGAAAAGCTGCGGTGTGCCGATGTCCTTGTCATTGCGTCGCCGGTTTACTTCTACGGCATCAGCGCGGAACTGAAAGCAATCATCGACCGGCTGCATACGCCGATGCGGAACAGCTTTGCAATCCGGAAGCTGGTGCTGCTGCTTGTCGGCGCGGCAAATCTGCCGAATCTGTTTGATCCGATTCTGTTACAGTATCAGATGATTCTTGATTTCTTTCATTTGCAGGATTGCGGCAAGGTGCTGGTCAGCGGAGTAAAGGACAAGGGCGACATCATCGGACATCCGGCGCTGGATGAAGCGTATCGGCTCGGTCAGTCAATCATGTAATA
>JAFWUX010000034.1 GCA_017523995.1 Oscillospiraceae bacterium
GCATATGTTTCAGTTGGTACATTTAATTGCTGCGGTTCAAACTGCGATCTGTATTCTCTGGGAAGAGGATAAGTTCCTCTCAATAGCTTCAGAATCTCATTGATATCGAACAGGTTGATGTTTTCTGGCATATGGTTCACTTCTTTCATTGACAACCTTTTTTCACACTCAACGTTATTTTGCAAACACCCGAATCGCAACTTTTGACAAGTCCGTTTTCTGCGATTTTACGCTGTTTTTCAGTACGACATTCAGCGGGGCAGGGCTGTTTTTATTCTTTCCTGATGATCGTACCGGGTGCTGGTTCCTCAACACCTTGCGAAACATACTTTGAATCGCTGATCTCAATAAACTGCATCTTCTATTTATCATAATCCCAATGCTGCACCGGATAATCATTGTTCAGCTTTTTGGTGTATTCGCAAATCTCTTCAGACCATTGGGTGGGTGTCAGCCCGCCTTTTACCAGCCGCAGATAAGTTTCAAACCATGCAAGACGGAAATCATGGATTGCATGAAACTGATAGTGATTGTGTTCAATATACATCCATTTTCCGTTTTCGGCATGATCCTGCACATAACGCCATTTGAGCGCATCGGTATGGCGGGAACGGAGTTCTAATTGCTGGGCAATATAGTTCGCGGCTTCTTTGAAAACCCATATTCGCAAATCGTCATAAGAGTGAAAGGAATGCTGAATCTTATCGGGACCTCTGTCACCTTCAGCGTATACATCCAATCCGCGTATATAAAATCCTCTGTAGCAAAACGCATTGGATAGGATATCAGCAGGAATATCCTTCGGCAGATGCTGTTTGATCCATTCTTCGTATTGTTTCATGATGACTCCTTTCTACAACCATACCCCACACTCAACGCTATTTTGCAAACACCCGAATCGCGGTTTTGGGATTGGAATGTCTGCCCGCATCACTGGTGATTCAGCGATGCGGGGCTTTTGTTATTCATCTTTTGTTATTCATAATGAAAGTCAATCAACCTTCTAAAGGTTACCGCATTTTCACAATCTGGATCAATGCCATCCTCGCTATCGGATAAAAAAGGTATCATCTGCCAGTCTTCCATACCACAGCCGCCGCACATGATGAGATTCATTAGGAAAGTATAAAAGTCCTTTCCAAGAACCATACCATTACTGTCATCCCCATCGTGGCTCAGATAAACGACAGGCGGATTATCCGGATTTGAACCGATATCCAAAGAAATAATGTCACCGTTTCCTACATCAATGATACCGAGCTTGTGATGCCACACTTTATCATATTCGTCGTCTTCATTCGGGAAGCATTCTGAAACCCAGCCTCTCCGCATCATCTCGTTGCTTTCGGCTTCCTCCAAAGAGATCACATAGTGCGCAGCAAATAATTCTCTCAGTTCCTTCGGCAAAGAGTCACTGAATTCTTCTGGCAGAAACGCATTCATTTCAAAACACTGAGAATAATTCAGAAAGAAGTCACGAAGCTGCTTGGGCAGAGTCATACCAATACGATTTTCAACGGCTTTGATGCTCGCTTCATCTGCGCACGGTTCTGCTTTATAAGATGCTTCCTCATTTATTTTTTGATAGCTTTTTATAAGATGACTGCATAATTGATCAAATCTCTGATAGTCCATATTCTTTTTCCTTTACGCCTTCCCGCATCACTGGCGATTCAGCGATGCGGGGCTGTTTTTATTCTTCCCTGATAACTGTACCGGCGGCGGGTACTTCGATGCCCTGCGAAACATACTTTGCATCTCATTTTCTCACTATCTCACAACAAGAAGGTCAAAGACTGAAACTAACAGATGCAGAATACGCGTTTATGGTACGTTACGGACCGCAAACCCAATACAAAATACAAATACCAGGATTGCAATCTATTTTCAGTCTTCATTGCCCGTCAAGGCTGACAATGTGACGACCGTCAGGAAGGAACAGTGACATCGCTCGATGCAATCGCCCGCGTGTGAGTGCCGCTGCCCGCGTAGGACATTTATTTGTCTTCCAACTGAATTAGCCGTGAATTTACATCTCATTTTCTCACTATCTCAGGAAATAAGCAATAGAGGTTTATTGCATCCGTATTGAAACCATCCGATCAATCGGAATTATAATCCTGTTTCTATAGTCAGATTGCTTCCTTCTCTTGCCTTTTTAACACGGATTTGCTGAGGAATATTCTCAATTAATTCTTCTCTGTGGCTTATTATTCCCACCAGTTTATTTTTTCCAGACAGATTGATAAGAATGTCCATTGCGCTCTCAATCGACTTGCGGTCAAGTGTTCCAAAACCCTCATCAATAAACAACGCATCCATCTGGACACCACCCAGATTCATTGAAACTGTATCAGACAATCCAAGTGCAAGGCTCAGAGATGCCTTAAAGCTCTCTCCTCCGGATAGATTTCCGACTGGTCTTCTGTGGCCGGTTAAATTATCCTGCACCTCCAGATCAAGAAATGTATTGCTTTTCTTTCCAAGCGAGTCTTCCTGTCGATATAATTCGTACTGACCGTCACTCATAGGCAAGAGCCTTCTGTTTGCTGCAGCAATTATACCATCAAAGCCAGCCGCCTGAATATACTGCTCCAGCGTGATCTTTCCGTTACCGGTGGTACCTTTAACTAGATTGTATAGTCTGGTGCATATACCATTTTCTTTTCTTGACTTTTCCAGTTCAGATTTCTGGGCGGTAATCTTTTCAAGCTTATCTTCATTTCCTACGAGCCTGTTTTTAATAGAATTGTTTATATCTCGCTTTTTCTCCACCTCAGTTTTCTGTGAATCGCACTTTTCTTTTAGCTGATCAATATCAATAACCTTAAGGTCTTTAGCATCTTTTTCAGCATCTTCAAGCTGCTTTTTATTCGTAGTAACTTCCTGCTTATATTTACTGATCTCTTCATCAACTTCTGCTATTAAATCCTCTGACAGGACAAAACCGAGCATATCATTAACGGATTCAAATTTATTCTTTTTTACTTCTGCTTCAAGCTTCTGTTTTCTTTTCTCAGCCTCTTCTTTCTCTTTCGACAGAGAATCCTCCAGTGTTTTTAAAGCAGATTTCTGCGATGCTAATGTTTCGTCTGCTTCTTTGCTGGCTTTATCTGCACGTTCAATTTGATCCTGAATATTCTTTTTCTTCGTCTGTGCTTTATCTAACTCGGACTTTGCGGTTTTCCAGTTTTCAAAGCTCAGCTCTGCAAGAGTTTTCAGTACCTCTTCTTTTTTGGCTTTTTCCATTTTTGTATTCTGTTTCTTTTCGGCAAATTTTTCCTTATCCCGTGACAAGATTTCCATCTTTTGGCCTTGTGCATTTTCAAGCTCCTTTTCCGATTTTGTAAGAGCGTCACATTCTTTTTTCAAAGCCTGTTGCTGAGTGGTGTTTTCTTCGATTTTATCTTTTACGATGCACTGTGCCTTTTTTACTTCTTTTATTAGATCATCTAATTCGTTACCTGTGTCCTTAATATCAAGCGCTTTATCATTCAGGCATTCAATAATATCTGCCATCAAACGGCTCTCAATTCCTTCCAATGAAGTTTTGGCAGTTTCGGCTTCTGTATTTGCATTCGACTTTTTAGACTGAAGAGCATCTTCCTTTTCCTTTAGTTTTTTAAAATCCTCCTCGGTGATTG
This sequence comes from Oscillospiraceae bacterium, assembly GCA_017523995.1. The sequence continues at coordinate 3,645 of JAFWUX010000034.1, forward strand.
CTTCGGCAGGAATCTTTGCGAGTTCCGGATGATGCACAGATCCACAAACAGGACATTGCTGTCCTTCCTCTAAACCTTCAGCTAATATACCTGCACGGCAATTATCCAGGATCCTTTCAGCTTCAATCCTTTCTTTACTTGCTTTTTCGTATGCTTCAAAAGCATTCATATAAGCTTTTTGCTTTTTTTCAAGTTCTTTCTTTTTAGTTGCCCTATCAGGTATTCCGGTATCTATGATCGTATTAATTCTGTCTAAAAGCTTCTGATAATTATCATGAAGCGCTTTGATTTCAATCAGCTTTTCTGGCGTACCCTTGAGAGCCTTAATAGTATCCTTAAGTTTATTGATCTCATCTTTGAGAGCCTTTTCTCTTTCCTCTAATGCTTTCTCTTCAGCTGTGAATCCCAGAGACTCTTTTTTCAGTTCCTCGATTCCACTTACCAGTTCATCTCGTTCCTGATACTTCTTCTCTTCTGCCTCGATCTTATCTATTAGCTTTTGAAGCATATCAACTTTGGGCTGCTCCTGTTTGGCTTTTTCAAATACCTCCTTTGCTTCAACAGATTTATCTGATGCTGTTTTAACATCTTTTTTCTTCTCTTCTATCTGCTTTTCAATCTCTTTTACGGACGTATCTTTTTCTTTCCATGACAAGTAAACCGGATTAACTTCTCTGGTTGCCAGTTTCTGTATGGTTAGGAGAGCTTCTTTTTCATCAATTTCTTTCTTCTTATCTTTCAGTTTCTTTTCTGATTCCTTAAGATCTTCAAATTTTTTAATAAAGCCATTATTGGTTTCAGCTTTTGCAAGGGTTTCTTTACTCTTCTCGAATTCCTTTTCAATAGCCTTCAATTCGGAATCTGCTACTTTTGACTTATTTTTATCCGAGCTGATTACTGACTTAACCATATCTATTATCTCTTCAAGATTCCATGCGCTTCCGGATCTCTTTGCACGATCCTGAAGATTAGACAAAGCCTCAGCCAGTTCATCCTCCTTATCTATTGAGACATCGGAAAAATACTGTACAATGCTGTTCTCTGTTTCGATTTTCTGCCTATAGCTGGCATCCATCCGTTCTTTCAAACGATATTCGATATTGTTATATCCGCTTGTCTGAAAGATGGTACGCAGGATTTTCGTTCTCTCGTCTGTTTTAGCGTTCAGCAAATTCCAGAATTCGCCCTGAGCTATCATAGCAATCTGCATGAACTGCTTTGAATCAATATGCAGAAGGTTACGAATTATACCCGCTTCTTTTTCTGTACCATCAACATTTCTTAATCCTTCTACCGTCGTCCCATCAGGGTAGTAAAAAATAACCTTTTCCTTTTCTTCTGTTAATTTCCCATTTCTGTTTATGCGCTCAAAGGATGGCTCTCTGTAAATGTGATAATCTTTTCCCTGATGTGAAAAGTAAAAATCCACAAAACACTTTTCAGATTCTTTTGCATATTCACTTCTCAGATTTTTGGTGTCTCTGAACTTTCCACTAGTTTCTCCGTACAGCGCAAAACAGATAGCGTCAAAGATCGTAGTCTTTCCCGCTCCGGTATCACCAGATATTAAAAACAGCCCTTTATCCTCAAACTGAGAAAACTCTATTGCCGGCATCTTTCCGGCATATGGTCCGAATGCACTCATTATCAGTTTAATCGGTTTCATGTAATACACCTGCCTCTCTTGCAACTTCTCTCATAACTGCCATTTCCTCATCGCTTATCTCGCAGCTATACATCTGCCTGTAAAAATCACTTATCAGATCTGCAAATGATCTGTTCTCAGCGATCTTTGATATATCTACCTGCTCCACTTCTCTTGTATGTGAATTATCGTAGTCAATCTTTACTGTATTGGGATACACCTGCTGAAAAACACCCATCGCATCGCTTATAAATTCTTCGTCAGTTAGTGTTGCATAGATAAAATCCTCCGGAGCAGTCACATTGGTCTTATCAAGAAGATCCTGTAATCTCCCCCTAAGATGCCTCATATCCCTCTTTGGTTTGAGTGGTACTAATTCTATCTCCACCTTGCCTTTACCGCTCACCGTAATCAAAGATACAGATTTTTCATTGTTCACCTCGCTAAGCGAATACTTAAGCGGTGAACCGGAATATCTGACCTCTTTGCGTCCGACCTGTTGAGGAGAATGAATATGTCCAAGAGCTACATAGTCAAATAAATCAAAACAGTCATAGCCTATCTTTTCAACAGTTCCTACACTCTGAGTTCCAAGACACTCAGAGCCGGAAAGAGCAGGATCTTCACTCTTTCCCATAACAAACTGATGAGCTACAATAACATTACACCTTGCCGGATCAATATCAGCACTGTCTATTATCGCCCTTACTGCATCATCATAGGTTTCTATCTTTGCTTCTGGAAGATAATTTCTGACCTGTGATGCTTTAACAAATGGAAGAAGATAGATGTCTATTTCCTCTTTCTCTTTTTTAAATGTATTCTTATAAAGCTTTCCTTCATATTTTGAATAGATGAAAATGTGGTTTGTTTCAAATAGCTTGCTGCCATAGTTCAGTCTCTCGTCAGAATCGTGATTACCGCTAATCATGTATGTATGGACGTGCTTTTTAGCCAGGCTACTAAGAAAATTGTCCAGCATTCTTGTTGCGGCTTCGCTGGGGATGGCTTTATCATATATATCACCAGCAATCAAAACCGCATCCACAGACTGATCATCTACTATTTTAAGTAATTGGTTCAGCATATACTCCTGATCATCCTTCAAATCGAAATCTCCAAGTGATTTTCCCAGATGCAGATCTCCAATGTGCATCATCTTCATACATTAATACCTCCTGTGATGATTTATAGGGCTTGCCTTGCCCATTCTTGACATTGAACTAATACTTTTTGAGGGGATATAATTCGCATCTTTTCTGGGAACTGAAAATACCAGCCCCAAAATGTCCTACTGATTTGTACTCTCACTTTGGCTGAAAAGAGATTACTCTTCTCTAGTCGCTTGATTTTTGTTTCAAAACCGAACTGGTCATATACAACATCAATCAGTGAATCATCAAACTCAAGTTCAACTTCTGTTTCTTCTCCGCCATACATTTTGATAGCTTTTGAAGTATAGGTTGCTAGCTCGTTCTCTTTTACAAGTGCTTTTTTGCAAATATCGGTCTCTAGATGTTGCACATCTTCCATTCTATCTATTCGGAAATTCCGAAAATCTTTTATTGCTTGAATATAACAACGAAGATAATAATAATTATTTTCATATATCAGAGCAATCGGGTCAACTATATATCGTTCCTTGTTATGTTTATATACCTTATTCCTATTTTCATCATGTTTGAAATATACAAAAGAGATTTGTTTTTGTCTACTGAAGGATTCTTCAATTACAGCAATAGAATCAAAAACACTAGTATTAGTCTGTTTTCTGATATTGAATCGTATTTTATTTATCAGAAGTGATTCTGCGCAGTGTGGACCGCCAAGACTGGCAATCTTTGATGTTAGGGCAATAGTCATATCTTCCGGAATAACAGATGATGCTTGAATTGCATCAATAATGATTTTTAATTCGGCCAATGAAAAACTATGTTGTTCCATGTAAAAAGCATTACTATGTCCAACTCTAATACATTTAACAGGATAGTTCATGTCTTGCAACTGGGACATATCTCTTGCTAGTGTTCTTCGATCACATGAAATTCCATATGCAGAAAGCTTTTCTAGAAGTGCATTGGTTGCAATGGGATGTTCAGCATCAGATTCCTGACTCAGAATTTCAGTTAGGTGCAACATCTTATTCTTTTGCATTATGCTTCTACTCCTTTCCCATTGTATACATTTAGAATAGCACTTTCTGGCTTACATGTCAATCCGAAACTGTCACAAAAATGCGACAGTTTCTTTATGCGTGACAAATAGCTTACCATACAAATTCCTCATGTACCGATTTATACAACAGCACATTTATCTAATCAGGACCATCAATTATTTTTCAGCATTCAACTGTGAAAGTCGTGCCATTAACCGCGAAACAGTTATGGGTTCGTCATAACGCCAGTATATAACATGAACTCCATTCCTTTCACATAAGATTCTCTTCTTTCGATCTCTCTCCTGCGTATTATGTAAACCCTCATCACCGCCAAAAAACGGAACAGGCTCATAATGCTGTAATCCCTGATACTCAATTCCAACCCTGAGTGAGGGAATGAACACATCAAGAGATTGTAATCCAAGCCAATTTGCATGAAATTGAAATATAGCATCTGGATACTGTTTCAAAATCATTGAGTACAGATCTCCTTCATTTGTCCATTTGCTGATCTTTTTCCCGCTAGTGATAATACCCTGAACAGCTTCCGCTTCATAGTTTTGCATTACACTTTTATATACCTTTTTTGATGCATGATACGCTTCTTCATATAGGCGTATATCGTAACCATAAAACTGATTAGTACGATTTCTAAAGTCTGTTTCAGTATTAATCTTAAGCAAAGCCCCAATATAGAGCAAATGCTTCTCAATATATTCAGCGCAGATACTATTGTCTTTTGGATGCATAAGAAGTAAATCAAGAAACTCGTTGTTTACTTCAGTAGAGGCACCCTTTTCAAATTGGCGAAATATTTTACCCATCGTTTTTTTGAATATTGTGTAATCATCTGTACCACTAAAAATATTACGAAGCGTATTGATAACAGCAAAAACCAATACCTGCTTTCCGGGTGGCATATAAAATTGAGTGCTATATTTCTCACCCGTTTTCCATGGTAAATTCATTCCGCCACATATTTCAGTAATTGGAATACTCTGTATAGCATATGTATTGTTGTATTTTGCGAACAGGAATTGAACATCTTTCCTTGCAACGTTTGTCCCAAATAAAGGAATGCGTATGTTTACAGTCTCATCATCAAGCCGAATATTTGGAATTCTCTCATACGCCATCCCGTTCTCGATGAAGAGTTCAAGAAATCTGCCGCATTTTGAATTTCCGCCGGTAAGATACAAATATCTATTCGTATTATGCGCGTTTTGTCTTATAAAACGATTATATTCTTTATTGAACCATGCACCAAGATCAGCTTTCGTCCGTTCAATATAGTCAGATTGCTGCGCTTTGTCTCTATAGGACATTTTCAACTTGCCACATACAAGGTAGTAGCCTTTATCGAGCTCAATCTGAGCTGAAAGAGGCGGCTGTTCATAGATATTAGATACATAATCTGTAAATTCAAATAGTATTCCTCTTGAATCAAGCACATAATAAAGTTTGGGTCCTCGAAGAAAAAGAAAGAGAAGATCATGATACTTTTTACAAGGATGAAAATCCACGTGCCGAAACACTACTCGCTCAGTTGTACCATCATAAAGAAGCAGATCGTCCGTTGTTTCAGATTTCCGATAAAACCCTTTAGCAGTGTTGATGGTATATGCCCATTTTATGTAAGGCTTTACATTGGGATGTGAAGCAGGCAACAATGGCGACTGGTGTGTATCAAGGATATCTTGTAAATGATCCCACCGATAGGCTACGATATCCATGATGTCCTCCTTTGCAACGTATAATAAAAATAGCCTAAAAATCATTCATATTTCTTCAATTCCAAGACTTTTCAAATACTGATAAGTCCCGTCATAGTATTCCGGCAGACGGGTGCTGTCCTCCCAGAAGCCGCTCGGATTCTTATTCGGATTTCCGGCGGGCACGCAGATCACCATGCCGGCTCTGGCACGGGTGAGCAGCACACGGTAGGCATTCAGCATATACTTGATGCGCTCCTGCCTGCTCTCGCTGCTGCCGGTCAGCTCGTTCCATTTCGTGTTTCCGTTAAATGTGTAAAAGCGCCATTTTCCGTGATCGCAGCGCATATCTGCATCCCAGAGCAGGCAGGTGTAGTCCAGTTCCAGGACCTGCACCTGAATCTCGGTGGCAGCATCTTCCAGATAATTCGACGATCTGGTGTCGGATTTGTCCTCCAGGAACCAGTGAACCGCATTCTCATCGCCGGACGGCAGAATATGTACCGCCAGCGGCTTGAACCTCGCTGATTCTTTTGTCACAAGCACGCCGGTGCGCTCCGTGCCGCGCACCTTTTCATGCAACCATTTCCGCGCCGTTGCCATATCCCGTGTCAGCATGATCGGATACTTGTCCTTGATTTCCTGATACAGCGCCGCTGCCGAATCATCAAAGGACAGCAGCGCATGAACGAATGCCGATAGCTTCTCCGCACGATACGACCGCAGCGAGACTGCCAGATGAAGGCTTTCGGAATAGGTGACATTGGGATTGTCTTTCAGCAACTCATTCACCTTGCCCTCGACGTATTCCGCATCGGTCAGCTTCGGCGAGATATACACGTTCCAGTGCGGGAACATCTCATTCAGAGCTTTGATCCATTCCGAGATACCGGCTTCGCCGGTATTGATCTCCTGACCGCCGCCGACCAGACAGATGATCGTCGCCCAGTCCTCGCGCTGATCGAGCGACCAGATCAGAAATGCCGCTTCTGACATCGGAAAATTCGGCACTTTCAGCTTGTTGCCGTATGTGCCGCCGCGTTTCAGATAATCAGCCAGACGCTTGTGCGTCCATGAGCGCTGCGCCTCGTCGAAGATCGCAACGTGCTCGACTTCACCGAAACCGGCGTGTTCCATTTTCACAGCCTTTTCCGGATCTATTTCAAGGATGCCGTTTTCGACCGGATTTTTGATCTTTGCAAGCATATTGTCACGGTAACGGTGAATCATCTGAATGGATTTTCCGACCTCGCGGCGGGAATCGGTCTTGTTCTTTTTGATATTCTGCTCGCGGCAGCGTTCATAGTTATCCCTTGCCAGTGCTTCTGTCAGCACCGCGACAAGCGGGCCATTGCCGGAAAGATACACCGCGCCTTCGTCCTCAACCGGCTCATCATGCCCCTGATAGGTCTGCTTGATCGCAACATCCAGACCGGCCAGCGTTTTTCCCGCGCCAGGAACGCCCGTCACAAAGCAAATGCTTTTCTTTTGCTGTGCCTTGCTCTCATGGATGACATCCAGAATATAGGCGATCGTCCGGTCAGTATATACCTGATCGGCTTCGTGACGCGTGATATTCTCGACGGAGTGGCTCTCATACAGCGATCTGGCAGCCTCGATGATCGTCGGTGTCGGAGCATATGGGCTGATGATCCAGCGGCTGTCGATCGGGGGCTCATTTGGATACTTTTGCAGCACAGCGGATATCACGTCAAACAGCCACACTTCACCTGTTACCAGCGGATTCACGACTTTATCATCATACACAGACATCTGCACGACCGACGATGCGTTCCGATATTTCGTCGCAATCAGAACCGGCACAATGATATGCTCCTGACTGAATTTATGGAAGTTTTTGAGGTCCAGCGCATAGTCAAGCACCTGATCGACATCCGCTTCCAGAATCTGCGATTCGCCCACCTTGAATTCGAGGCAGAAGATGATGCCGCGCAGAAGCAGTACAACGTCAATGCGCTTGCCGAGCCGCGGAATGTCATACTCAAAGATGATCCGACCATCGTGATCCAGCCGGCGCACGAGCTCCCGCATGATCGATATTTCGCCTTTCCATGCTTCGCGCGTCGTTGTGTGTGCATCGCCGTGGTAGTGATCGCACAGAAGTCCGAGGATTGCGTTCTCATCTTCGCACAGGAATTCCGTGAAAGTGCTATGATATAAGCAGCGAGGGCTGTCATTCATTGAGAACACCGCCTTTATCAGTTTGTAATGCAACAAAGTTTTTTATCATTTTATATCATTATAACATAGTTTACATTCAAAATCAAGAGATATTCTATGCAAAACGAAGAGGATGTCGTGTTCTAGCATGAAGGACAAATACTATTCTTGCACCCCCTCCGCCTCATTCCCTCATTATTTTTTCACAAGAGGGGTACCCTTGAAAAAGTACGCAAATAAGGTTGGTCACGCCAAAAAAGAGACCGAACCCTCAACTTTTCGCCGATTTTCAGGCAACAAAAAAGCACGGAAACCCGCGATACAGCGTATTTCCGTGCAAAAAAGAAAAATGCGTAACCGTTCCGATTACGCATTTAGATGTGGTGGACCCGAAGGGGATCGAACCCTCGACCTCCGCGTTGCGAACGCGGCGCTCTCCCAGCTGAGCTACGAGCCCGTTTGAATGCCTAATTATTATAGCACAGATCCGGATAAAAGTCAAGCACTTTTTTGAAAAAGGACGGAAACACGCCCCGAGACCTTTACAAATCACGCTTTTTGTGGTATGATAAGAAAGAATTTTGAGTGACAGGAGGAATGCAGATGCTGCGGTTTCACAAGATGAAGCAAACGGAGCTTTCTCAGCATGACTGGACGCAGGAGCCGCTCTCCGCACTGCTGCCGGAGGGGGCGGATTATCTTGCGCAGAAGCTCGATGCCGGTGACACGCTGTTTGTCATGTATGACGGCGAAAAGCCGGTCGGGCTGCTGGAAATGGATGCGGCACCCGTCGGGGAAAAGCCGAAGTGTGCGCGCGTCGGGCTGGTTGTGCTGCTGCCGGAATACCGCCGGCACGGTCTCGGCAGAATGCTGATGTGTCTGGCTGCCGGAGAAGCCGTCGAGCGGCAGCTCTGGTTTCTTGCCGGCGCCGTTCCGGAGACGGAGGAGGCGCAGGGCTTTGCAAAGGCAATCCACATGCAGCAGACCGAATGGTTTGCCAATCTGCAGGTGCTTGATCTCTCCGACGTAGAGGGGCTGCGCCATGGCTGAGCATCCGGCGAAAAAAAGCCGCAATTACTCCGGCATGCTTTCCGCGCTGATTCTGGGCACTGCGACGGCGGTCTTCGCTGTCTGTGCGCTTATCAGCGGAAACGGCGCCGAGGCTGCGGAGCATCCCGTATGGCAGCCGCTTCTTCGCGCGCATGACCGGCTCTCGCTGATGCTCGGGAATGATCGGCTCGGCGCAGTTTATGTGACAGAGGAGCGTCTCCTGCCGCATCTCGCGGAGCCGGAACCGGAGGCGGTTGCAGCGGCTGCGGAGGCGGTCAATCTCTATGCTGCATCCGCAGGCACCTCGGTCTATGTGCTTGCTGTTCCGACCTCTGCCGGCATCTACGGCGATATGCTGCCCGATGCCGCACCGCTGACGAATGAGCATCAGATACTGCGTGATTTTTCGGATGCGCTGCAGGAGCCGGTGCTCTGGATTGAAGCGGCGAGCTGGCTTTCCGGTGAACGCGACCACTATATCTACTACCGGACCGATCCGCACTGGACAGGATACGGCGCATTCTGCGTATACCGTTCGGCGATCCGAAAGCTCGGCTTCAATGCATATGGCTACGATCATTTCAATGTGACAAATTATGCCGCGGATTACTACGGCGATCTCGCGCACAGCAGCCACTATTATGATATCCTGCCGGACACGGTCGATCTCTACGAGAGCACCGACAGCACCGGTTCTGAACAGGTCACGGCGCTGCATGCGGAGGGAAACATCCCGCTTTCGGGCTACTTCCGGACAGAGCTGCCGGAGGCAAAGCAATCGCCGGAGATGGTGTTTGCCATCGAGACAGAGCCCGTCCTGCGGATTGATACGGAAAATCAGAGCAGCAAGGATCTGCTTCTGCTGACAGACCGCTGCGGCAGCAGCATGATCCCGTTCCTGATGCAGCACTATAAAACAATCACGGCGGTGAATCTGCCTGCATGCGGCGGAACCGACTGGCGCAAGCTGACAGCGGGTTCCTATTCGCAGATTCTGATTCTCTGCGGCACGGATTCCATCGCATCACCGGCGGGACTGCAGGCATGGCTGCAGACAGAACCAACAGATGAACAATCATAAGGGTATGGGAAAGGATCACTTTTCGGGTATGAGCAACAATCAGAAAAAGAAAACAAAGCCCTCAAAAGAGGGACAGAAGGACGCGCAGCGCGCAAAGGAGGCTGCACGGAAGCTTGCGGAGGAACAGGCGCAGAAAAAGAAGCGTCTGCTGAAAACCGCATGCATCGGCGGTGCGGCGGCGGCTGTTGTCATTGCCGGTGTCTGCATCTGGCTGAACACAGGCAGCAGAGCAATGCATCACAAGGTCATTGCGGAATCGGAGCATTATGAGGTCACGGCGTCGATGTTCGCCTGCTACTTCCGGCAGTGCGCCGACAGCTACCTCAAATACGCCGAGCAGAACGAAAATCTCAATGTCTACGATCCGAATGTTTCGCTCAAGGATCAGGAATACAGCAACGGCGTCACATGGTATGACCTGTTTCTCGACAACACCATGAGCACGGTCAAGCGCAATCTGCAGCTTGCCGAAGCGGCGAATGAAGCAGGCTATGTCCTCTCGGAGGAGGATGAGGCGGATGCGGTCAAGATTGCCGGAGAAGCCGATCTTTCGCGCTATCAGAAAGGCGTGCGCCGCTCTGATCTTGAGGCGGCAACCCGCCTGACCATTCTCGCGGACAGCTTCCAGCAGGAGACCAAGGACAGCATCGAGGTCACCGATGACGAGGTCAACAGCTACTATCAGGAACATCAGGCGGATTACCTCACCGTCAGCGTAATGGCGTATTCGTTCCCGTGGTCGCCTGAGGGCATCATCAACGGCGATCTCGCAGAGCACGATAAAGCAGTCGCACATGCACAGGAACTCGGCGCCTGCAAAAATCAGCAGGAATTCTCCGATTATGTCTTCCGCTATCTGACGGGCGACATGGGCAAGACCCGCGAGGAGGCGGAGCAGATTGCTGCCGATCTCATCATCACAAAGACGATCACGGATTTCCCCGAGGATGTGCAGAACTGGGTACGCGGCGGTGCAAAACAGAGCGAGACCTTTGTCTGGCCGCGTGAGGATCAGTGCTATGCATCGGTCTATATGCTGCGCGATGAGCCTGCTGCGGATGACTCCAAGACAGTTGATTTCCGCGTGCTGTATCTGACGGCGGCGGATTATGACGGCATTGAAAATGCGGTCTCCTTTGCAGAGGAGCTGCGCGATGAGGTGGCTGCTGCGGAGGATCAGTCCGGCGCATTCGCTGAGCGCGCCTATGAATACTCCGAGGATGCGCAGACCTATCCGGAGGGCGGTCTTGTCACCGGATATTCCGCCTCGCGCACAACCTACGGCGACGAGGTCTCCGCGTGGGTCTTTGACCGCGAACGTCAGCACGGCGATATGACCATTGTCTCCCGCGCTGGTGCTGCAATCCTTGTGTTCTTTGAGGGTGCAAACGAGGGCTCGGGTTGGCAGAATCAGGTGCAGAGCGATCTCTATCAGAGCAAGCTCGACGCCTTCACCGAATCCTGTGCCGCGTATGAGATCCGCGAGAACCAGAAGAATTACAAATACATCACCCCGTAAGACAAAACAGGACGCTGCAGCAGATGCATGCTCCCTGTAAATATACTACAGAATGGAGAAAAGAATATGAATTTCGTTATTTCACATCTGGCAAAACGGTTTGATCAGAAGGAAGTCCTGCGCGACATCAACTTCACCTTTGAGGAGGGCAAAATCTACGGTCTGCTCGGCAGAAACGGCGCCGGAAAAACCACGCTGTTCAACTGCCTCAACCGCGATCTTATACCGGAAAGCGGCAGCTTCTTCTTAGTAGACGAAACCGGCGCACAGCGGCAGACCGAGACCTCGGATATCGGCTATGTGCTCTCGACGCCGACCGTTCCGGAATTCCTCACAGGCAGAGAATTCCTCAAATTTTTCCTCGATATCAACTCGGAGAGCATCGCGCATCCGCAGCCGCTCGATGCCTATCTCGATTACATCCGCATTGCGCCGGAGGACCGCGACAAGCTGCTCCGCGATTACTCCCACGGCATGAAGAACAAAATGCAGATGATCGTCAACATCATTGCAGACCCGAAGCTGCTGCTGCTCGATGAGCCGCTGACCTCGCTGGACGTTGTTGTCGCCGAGGAGATGAAGCAGCTGCTCCGGAGCCAGAAGGCGGGCAAGATCACAATCTTCTCAACGCATATCCTCGATCTCGCGCTCGATCTCTGCGATGAGATCGTGCTGCTGAACCACGGCATGCTCGAACCGGTGGACAGTGCAAATCTGGACAGCCACGCATTCCGCGAAAAGATCATTGCGGCGCTGCGGGAGGAAGATCATGCTTAAAACTCTGAGACAATCCTTCATGCTCCGCTGCACGTCCATGACAAACATGCTGATCCATGCGATCCGGTCGCTGCCGCTGCTGAACAAGGTACTGCACAACGATCTCTATGCCGCGGACGGATTCAAGGTGCTGGCATTCATCTTCGTGCTGATGTTTGAGTTTGTCACAACCTTCATCGGCAAGCTCGCTTATGTCGGGCTGATGGTCGCGCTGCCGCTGCTGCCGCTGCAGGATGAAATGTACTATTCAAACAGTCAGCTCTTTGTGCATATCCTGCTGCTGCTGACACTCGTCGGCGGTGTGCTGAGCAACAAGCTGATCCGCCCGAACGATTACGCGCTCAATCTGCTGCGCATGGATGCGCGGCGGTATACAGTCGCAAATTATCTCTATTATCTGCTGCGCGTGGTGATTGGATTCCTGCCGTTCACGCTGATCTTCGGTCTGATTGCAAAGGTGCCGGTCTGGCTCTGCCTGCTGCTCCCCTTTTCGATCGCCGGCTGCAAAGTGCTTTTCAGTGCACTCTCGCTCAGATGCAACACGCGCTTCGGCTATATATTTGATGAATCCAAGGCAAACAAATTCACGCTGCCGTTCGTACTCGTGCTGCTGTTTCTGACCTACTTCCTGCCGCTCAATGATTTTGCACTGCCGCTGCCGGTCTCGGCGGGGCTGATGCTCGCGATGATTCCGGCGGGACTGCTCTGCTGGAAGTACGTCGCGAATTACGGGGAGTACAAAGAGATCAATCAGCGCGTGCTCCGGAACAAAGCGGATATGATGGACAAGGCAAAGAAGAAACCGCAGCAGATGCAGGCAAACCGCATCTCCGCAGATGCAACAATCACGAGCAGCCGCAAGGGCTTTGAGTATCTGAATGAGCTGTTCATCAAGCGGCACCGCAACATTCTCTGGAAGCAGACAACGATTATTCTGATCGGTGCAGCCTTCCTGCTGGCACTGCTCTGTATGCTGATCATCCGCAAACCGGATACCGGAAAAACAATCAACCGCGGCATTATCGCGGGACTGAATGTGCTGCCGTTCGGCATGTATCTCATCAACCGCGGACTGAGCTTCACACAGGCGCTGTTCATGAACTGCGATCACTCGCTGCTGACCTATCCGTTCTACAAAAAGCCGAAGTCGATCCTCGCGCTGTTCCGGATCCGGCTGCGCGAGATCATGAAGATCAACGCGGCACCTGCGGTACTGATCGGATTCGGGCTGGTGCTGCTGCTTGTCATGACGGGCGGCGTGGAGCAGCCGATCTATTACGCGGTTATGTTCATCTCCCCGATTGCGATGAGCATGTTCTTCTCAGTGCATTATCTGACGATCTACTATCTGCTGCAGCCCTATACGGCAGGCAGCGAGATCAAGAGCCCGCTTTACAAATTCATCACCGGCATCACATACGGCTGCTGCTACTTCCTGATGCAGATGAAGCTGCCGACACTCGCATTCGGACTGGTCTGCATTGCGTTCTGCGTGATCTACTGCATTGTCGCATGCATTCTGGTGTATAAATTCGCTGCAAAGACCTTCAAACTCCGCTCCGAATAAAATGAGAAATTAGAAATTGCGGTGTCAGCTGCGCAGAGATTTTGAAATCATTTGCGCAGCGACACCGCATCTTCTATTTTCACTCATCACTTCTCAATGAAAGAAAGACGCTGCCCGGCGGGAAATCCCGTGAGCAGCGTCTTTCTTCTGATATTCAGGCAGGAAAACAGGGAATTATCACTTTTTGATGTGGAACGCATCCATGCCCGGGTAGCATGCGCTGGCGCCGAGCTGCTCCTCGATGCGGAGAAGCTGATTATACTTTGCAACACGCTCCGATCTGGACGGTGCGCCCGTCTTGATCTGGCAGGTGTTCAGTGCAACGGCGAGGTCTGCGATTGTGGTATCCGCAGTTTCGCCGGAACGGTGCGAGGAAATTGCAGTGTAGCCCGCGTTGTGTGCCATCTTGATTGCCTCGAGCGTCTCAGAGACAGAGCCGATCTGGTTCAGCTTGATGAGGATCGAGTTGCCGGCGCCGAGCTGGATGCCCTTGGAAAGGCGCTCGGTGTTCGTGACGAACAGGTCATCGCCGACAAGCTGGACCTTGCTGCCGATCTTGGCAGTCATCTTCTGCCAGCCTTCCCAGTCCTCCTCATCGAGACCGTCCTCGATGGAGATGATCGGGTACTTGTCAACGAGGGATTCCCAGTGTGCGATCAGTTCATCGGAGGTAAACTCCTTGCCGCTCTTGGGCTGCTTATAGAAGCCCTTGCCCTTTTCGCTCTTCCACTCGGAGGATGCTGCATCCATTGCGATCATGAAGTCCTTGCCCGGCTCAAAGCCTGCTGCCTTGATTGCCTCCAGAATCTTCTCGATTGCCTCCTCATCGCTCTTGAGCTGATTCGGAGCAAAGCCGCCCTCATCGCCGACAGCGGTGACGTCGCCCATCTCCTTGATCAGTGCACGGAGCTTATGGAAGACCTCTGCACACCAGCGGAGCGCCTCCTTGAAAGACGGTGCACCGACCGGCATGATCATGAATTCCTGTGTATCAACAGCGCTGTCTGCGTGTGCGCCGCCGTTGAGAATGTTCATCATCGGGACAGGGAGTTTGGTGCCCTGAATGCCGCCGAGGAATCTGTAAAGCGGAATGCCGAGTGCTGCTGCAGCTGCTCTTGCGGATGCAATCGAAACTGCGAGGACTGCGTTTGCGCCGAGCTTGGACTTATCCTTTGTGCCGTCTGCTTCGATCATCGCCTTGTCAACTGCATAGATATCGGATGCATCCATGCCGGTGAGGACATCGTTGATGACAGTATTGATGTTTTCGACAGCCTTCTGCACGCCCTTGCCGAGATAGCGGGACTTGTCGCCGTCACGCAGCTCAAGTGCCTCAAATTCACCGGTCGATGCGCCGCTCGGTGCGGTGCCTCTGCCGACGGTGCCGTCCATGAGGCAGACCTCTGCCTCAACGGTCGGATTGCCGCGGGAATCCAGAATCTCTCTGCCGACTACTTTTTCGATTTTCAAATATTCCATAACTGTTCTCCAATCTGCCGCCGGAATCTGCTCTGAGCGGCGTTCTTTATTATAAACATGAATCGCCATGTTATAACCGAGGCAGGCTCCTTTTCATGGAAATAAGGAGTTTTGGCATGCGAAAATAGACCGAAAGGAGCCTGCTGCATGATTCATTCGCGTTAGCTTTAGCTAACTAGATTATATTATACCAGATTGCAAGGCGTTTGTCAATGCTAACCAAAAAGAAAAATGCGTTTTGTAGGATGTAACAAAATTCCGCGGATGTGCTGCAGCAGTGCTTGCACAAAGCGCTGAATCTGCCGCGGAGCTATTGACATTCCCCCGTTCATCGTATAAGATAACATCGTTACGTAACATCGTTATCAAAGCACAGGGAGATTCCAAATGACCATCACCGATGCACATCTGCATCTGCCGGTCGGCGATGCATATCCAACACTGCAATCCAAAAAGGAAAAGCTGCTGGCGGCGATGCATGAAAACGGCGTTGACCGCTGCATTGTCATTGCGGATTCATGGCAGGAAACGGAAATCGGCACAACCGATGAACTCGTTTCGCTGTTCCCGCGGCAGGCAGATTCCAAAGTATTTGTTGCCGGCGGAATCAGCCCGCTTGCCGCATATCCCGAAACGCTTGCAAATCTCAGGCGGCATCTGGCGCAAGGGCAGATCGTCGGCATCAAGCTGTATACAGGGCATGAACCGTTTTATCTGACGGACCCGCGGCTGGCGCCTGTCTATGAAACAGCCGTGCAGTATCAGGTGCCTGTGCTGTTTCATTCCGGCTGGGATCATCCTGAATACGGCGATGCGGATGTCGCTGCGGCGGTCGCAAAGCAGTATCCGGCGCTGACGCTTGTCTGCTGCCACTGCTGGTATCCGCAGATCAGCAAATGCATGCAGCTGCTTAATCTTCCGAATCTGTATTTTGACCTCTCATCCGTTGCCGATGAAGCACCGGTTCCGGAACAGATCGCATCCGTTGTCCGGAGATTGACCGAAGCTGTGCCGGAGAGAGTCCTGTTCGGCTCGGACAGCTTCGGGTGCAGTATGGCGCAGCATATCCGGATGCTCCGTGAGATGCACCTGCCGCCGGAGATCGCGCAAAAAGTATTCGCAGAAAATGCCGCACGAATCTACCGGCTGTGAAAGGAGAACACCATGATCGAACAAATCAAAGACGCCGATACCAAACGAACGATCGCAAGAAATGTACTCGAAGCGCTGCATGACTGGTTTGAGGTCGATGAAAGCCGCGAGCAGTATATCAGAGAGAGCGCAGATCAGATTTTTCTTGCCGCAAAGCAGGATGGACGCTATGTCGGGTTTCTCTGCCTCAAGCAGACGGGCGATGCAACCGTTGAACTTGCGGTCATGGGCGTGCTGAAGGAATATCACCGCAGCGGGCTCGGCAGAGCACTGGTGCAGGAGGCGGAGCGCATCGCGAAAGATGCGGGCTTCTCGTTCATGCAGGTCAAGACCGTCCGCATGGGCGTTTACGAGGACTATGACAGAACCAATCTGTTTTACCGCTCCTGCGGGTTCCGGGAGCTGGAGGTCATTGAGGCGATCTGGGGCGCGGAGAATCCCTGCCAGATCTACATCAAGTCACTGTAAGGAGATATGCCGTGAGCAATCCGAATGAAAGCCGGGCGCGGCTCATCGCCAGCGCGAAAAAGGAATTCAAGGAAAAGGGGTTTGCCAAGGCATCGCTGCGCAAGATCAGTGCGGATGCCGGATTGACAACGGGTGCTGTCTACTTTTTCTTTCAGGATAAAAACGGGCTGCTCAGCGCGATTGTTGAGGAGCCGCTGAACCGCATCCTCGCAATTCTGCGCGAGCATCTCATCGCAGATCAGGATGAGGTCATGCACTATGAACAGCATGACGGTGACCATGATGCATTTGCTGCCGCGCTCATCGGCGAGATGTACGCGGATTATGACGCGATGATGATCCTGCTGCATCACGCGCAGGGCTCAGCCTATGAAAACATCGTAGACCGCATGATCGCGCTGCTTGATGAATACTATCAGACAATGGCAGCGCAGTATGCGGCGCTGTTTCCGGGCAAGCGCGTCAATCAGTATATGCTGCACTGGTTCAGCCACATGCAGATCAATGCGTTTGTGCATCTGCTGGAGCATGAGCCGGACAGGGCGCAGGCACTCAAAAAAATCAGCCCCGTGCTGGATTTTATGGTCAAGGGATTTATGGAGTATATTCTGGAGGACGATCTCTGAGGAGAACGTCCTTCTTACGTGTATTGAGTTAGCATTAGATAACGGAAGGAGAAAATGTTATGTATCTGGAAGTCAGGGATGTCAAGAAAAGCTACGGCAAAGATTCGAGCTTTATTCAGGTGCTGAAAGGCGTCTCGACGGGCGTGGAGCGCGGACAGATGTGCGTCATTCAGGGCACGAGCGGCTCGGGCAAATCGACGCTGCTCAACTGCATCGGCGGGCTCGACCTCATGGATTCGGGCTCGGTCAGGGTGGAGGGGCAGGAAATCTTCGGGCTCAAGCCCGCTGCCCTCTCGGATTACCGCCGCGACAATCTCGGCTTTGTGTTTCAGTTTTACAATCTCGTGCCGAACCTGACAGTGCGCGAGAATATTCAGGTCTGCGAGCATATCGCGGAGCACCCGCTGAATATGGAGGAGCTGCTCGAAACGCTCGGGCTGACGGAGCATCAGAACAAATTTCCCGCGCAGCTTTCCGGCGGACAGCAGCAGCGCTGCGCCATCGCAAGAGCGCTGATCAAGAATCCGAAGCTGCTGCTCTGCGATGAGCCGACCGGCGCACTCGATTCCGCAACCTCGCGGGATATCCTCGTGCTGCTTGAGCAGATCAATGAGAAATACGGCACCACCATGCTGATCGTCACACACAACAATTCGATCAAGAACATGGTTCACAAGGTTATTTATATCAAGGACGGACGCATCACAAAGGATTATCTCAATGACAAGCGCGTCCCTGCGGCAGAACTGGAGGAT
Organism: Oscillospiraceae bacterium; assembly: GCA_017523995.1. The sequence continues at coordinate 21,815 of JAFWUX010000034.1, forward strand.
CTCTAATGGGCGGCATACTGGCAAAGCGGCTTCTGCGCGATCTCAGGCAGAATGCCGGCAGATATTTTGCGCTGACCATGCTGATCGTGCTCGGTGTCTTTCTCGTGTTCAGCATTGTCGGTGCGGCGGAGGTTGTGCTCGGCGGCACGGAGCTGCAGAAGTCTGTGAATCAGGCGCAGGACGGCAGCTTCACGGTCTTTCTCGAGCTGAATGACGATGAACTCGATACCCTGACCGAAGACGGCACGGTGATCGAGCCGCAGTTCTCGCTCGATCTGCAGGCGGCGGACGATGCCGTTCTGCGGATGTTCCGGAACCGGGAACAGATTGACCTGATCCAGCTCGATTCCGGCAGGCTCGCAGAACGCTCCGGCGAGGCGGTGCTGGAAAAAGGCTATGCCGCCGCGCACGGACTCAAAAACGGCGATACGTTCAAGGCGGCAGGCATCAGCTTTACGGTCACGGGGCTCGGCTCGGTGCCGGATTATGACGCGGTGCTTTCCAGGTTCAGCGATACGGCAGTCGAGCACAACTCGTTCGGTCTGATGTTCGTTGCCGATGAACAGTATGCGGCCATCCGCGATCAGCGCGGGCAGAAAGCCGAGGAATACACCTATGCCTACCGGCTCGGCAGCGGCACCGATGATGACAAACTCAAGCAGAAAATCCGCGGTCTGAAATTTGACTGCACCAAGGTCGAGAACCGCTATTTTCAGGAGACCATCGACGCGTTCCTCGAAAAGCGCCGCGACATCGAGGACGGCGTGCGCGATCTTGATGACGGCGCCGCAGAGCTCTCTGACGGTCTGCACGATCTCGACAAAGCCGGTGCCGATCTCAACGAGGCGGCTGATACGCTGTTTGCATCCTATCTGGAGCAGGCAAATGCCGCGCTCGCCGCGATGAAGCAGCGCATCGAGCTGACTGACGAAAACTACGCCGATACACTCGATACACTGATTGCAGCGACCCATTCCAAAGACCTTGCAGCGCTCAAGGAAAGCCTTGACAGCATCGCGGCATTCCGCAGCGGCATCCGCGATTACACCGAGGGTGCATCCAAAGCGGCAGAGGGCGCTGCGGAACTCGCAGACGGCACGGCGGAGCTGAAATCGCAGACAGACGATCTGCTGGACGAAATCTTCGAGCTGGACCTCGACAACCTGACGGCGTTTGTTCCCGCAGGCGATAATCCGCGCATTGCGGCAGCCGCCGGAGACGTCATCATGGACCGCAATATCGGTCTGATCGCGGGCATCATCGTGCTGATCCTGTTTGCCTATGTGATCTCGGTTTTCGTTGTGCATCAGATTGAACGCGAGCAGCCGGTGATCGGTGCGCTCTATGCGCTGGGCGTCCGGAAAAAGGATCTGCTTCTGCACTACATCACCATGCCGACGCTCGTGGCGCTGCTCGGCGGCGCAATCGGGCTTCTGCTCGGGTTCACACCGGCAGGCATCCGGATGCAGAGCGCCGGAACCTATGATTACTTCTCCGTGCCGGAGTTTCCGGTTCGCGTGCCGGTGTATCTGGTGCTGTTCGCACTCCTGATGCCGCCGGTCATCAGCGCGGTTGTCAACACAATCGTCATCAACCGCAAACTCTCAAAGCCCGCGCTCGCGCTGATGAAAAACGAGCAGTCCGGCGGCAGCTACCGGCAGTTCCGTCTGCGCTCCAAAAAGTTTACGCGCGTGTTTGCAATCCGGCAGCTTGCGCGTGAATCCCGCTCGGCTGCGGCGATCCTGTTCGGCATGCTGTTCTCGCTCATGGTTGTGATGCTCGGCATGAATACATTTCTGCTCTGCACACGCATCCGGCACGATAACCCCGCCGACACGAAATATGCATACATGTACCTTTATAAGTATCCGGAGAAGGAGGCGCCTGCGGGCGGCGAGGCTGCCTATGTCGAAACGCTCAGCACCGATTGCCGCGGCTACACGCTCGATGTCACCGTGATCGGTCTGAAAGACGGCAAGAGCAGATTCTTCGATGCAAAGCCGGAGAAAGGCACGGCAAAGGCGGTGATCAACAGCTCGCTGGTCGAGCGTTACGGCTACCAGACCGGCGACCGCGTAACCTTTTCCGATTCCGCCGCTGACCGCGATTACAGCTTCACAGTCACCGGCATCTGCGATTATACACCGGGCTTCACAATCTTCATGGATCTGGACAGCATGCGCGAGCTGTTCGGCAGGGACGCGGACTACTATAACGCCGTCTACGCCGACCGCGCGCTGGAGATTCCCGCAGACCGGCTCTATTCCGTGACAACCAAAGCGGATGTCGAAAAGAGTGCGGCGGTGTTCATTGACATGATGTGGCCGCTGATCATCACGCTTTCCTCGGCAGGCATCGTGATCCTCTGCGTGGTCATGTACCTGATGACGGGCGTCATGATCGACCGCTCGGCATTCGGCATCTCGCTGATTCAGATTTTCGGCTACCGTCCGAATGAAATCCGCAGACTCTATCTCAACGGCAATTTCGCGGTTGTCGCAATCGGCGGCATGTTCCTGCTCCCGCTCGCGAAAAAGATCATGGATCTGTTCTATCCGGGCTTCATCGCGAATGTCGCCTGCTCGATGCGCATTTCGTTTGCGTGGTATCACTATGCGGCGCTCTATCTGCTGCTGCTCGCGGTGTACTTCGGCGCAAGCCTGCTGCTTGTCCGCAAAATCCGCAGAATCACACCGGCAGAGGTGCTCAAAAACAGAGAATAATCCGTATCATGAGGCAGTTTCTGCATATACTGTGCAGGGACTGCCTCAGGCTGTATGCACGTATCTGCGTGGAAAAATGTCGGTTTGGTGACAGAATGTGAAAAGCCGCCGAAAATTAGCACTCTCACCTTGACAGTGCTAATTTCTTGTGCTATAATACAGTCAGAACAAAGGAACAAGCGCAGACACCCGGGAGTCTGCACAAGGTCCCGCTGCTCAAAATGTTGATCCGGAGCGCAGAAACATATTCGCTCCGAACGATTCTGCCCAATGAGTAAAAGGAGGACTGACCTATGTTATTCCCTAGCATTTTCAGAGAAAATCTTGTTGATGATTTCTTCAGCAATCCGTTTGCATTCGATCACGCATCTGCAAACGCGATGAAAACTGATGTCAAAGAGACCGCGGAGGGCTATCAGCTGATGATCGACCTGCCGGGCGTCAAAAAAGAAGATATCCACGCTGAGCTCAAGGACGGCTATCTGACCATCTCCGCGACCACCGCACAGAGCAATGATGAGCAGGATGAAAACGGCAAGTTCATCCGCAGAGAGCGCTATACCGGCTCGTTCAGCCGCAGCTTCTATGTCGGCGAGGATATCACTGAGACCGATATCAACGCAAAGTTCACAGACGGCGTCCTGAATCTGGAAATCCCGAAGAAGGAGCCGGTTCAGAAGATTCCCGAAAAGAAGATCATCGCAATCGAAGGATAAACAATCCCGCATCGTATCAAAATGCGGACAGAAACAGCCGCTCCGGTCAGCACGACCGGAGCGGCTGTGCTTTTGTATGCAGCAGGCGCGGGATATTCGGAACACAGGCGGAACCGCACTTCCGGAAATTATTTCGATAAATTTCAAAATACCCCTTGACAAACAGATCGGAATGTGCTATACTGTATTTAGACGGAAATCAAAATACCGTCTGTTTTACCGGCAGATATTTAGATGAACGTCAAAATACAAGAGGAGGCGACAACATGAAACACATCGTTTACAATCCATGCTTGCCGGAAGAAGCGGGGGTGCGAATGTGAAAGATATCTGGGGCGCAATGGCGGATCCGACGCGGCGTGAGATTCTGACGCTGCTGCAAAAAAAGGATATGACTGCCGGTGAAATTGCAGAGCAGTTTGAACTCTCCGGCGCAACCGTTTCGCATCATCTCAAGATTCTGCGCGAAGCCGGTCTGATTCTCGCAGAAAAGGAAAAGCAGACCATCACCTACAGCCTGAACCTCACTGTGTTTCAGGATTTTTTGAAAGGCATCGCCGGATTTTTCGGCATGAAAGGAGAAGACAATGAAACTTGACACACTGAAAAAAGTAACGATCGCAACCCTCTCGGTGATGACCGTCAATCTGATCGCAGCCGCGCTGTATATTCTGACACTGCCGGCACAGGTCCCGACACATTTTGACGCCAAACTCAACTGCATGGCGCTCGGCTCGCGCTGGAACGGGCTGCTGTTCCCGGCACTCATCCTGATCACGCTTGCTGTGGCGTTTCTGCTCTTTTCGCGCAGCAGAAACCGTGACAAGAATCTGCATGTAATCAAGCTGGTTGCGTTTCTGATCTCGGTCATCGGCGGTGCCGTATCATGGTTGATCCTGTTCCTCATGGGGAACAATGTGCAGCCCGGTGAAGTGCTCGACAAGCGGTTCTGGTGGATGATCCCGTTCTTTTTCGGTGCAGGCTGCATCCTGGTCGGCAATTATCTCCCGACAGTCCGGAAGAATCTGATGCTCGGCTTCCGTCTCCCGTGGACGCTGAAAAATGAGCAGTGCTGGAAGCTGACACATCAGTTTGCAGGCAAAGTCGCCGTGATCTCCGGATTGCTGACAATCGCTGCTGCGGTGATCCTGAAAGCCGTCGGCACAGAGCAAATGGAGCTCTATGTCTTCGCAACGATCATTCTGCTCTCCGTTGTGGTGATCCTGCCGCTGGTTTACTCCATTGCACACAGAAATGCTTAAGGCAACAGCCTGAAAAACCATTCTCCGGTTTTTCAGGCTGTTTGATTTGGTTACTCCCATTCCACCGTTCCGGGCGGCTTCGAGGTAATATCATAGACAACGCGGTTGACATGCTCGACCTCATTGCAGAGGCGGTTCGAGACACGCGCAAGTACATCATAGGGGATGCGCGCCCAGTCCGCGGTCATGAAGTCATCCGTTGTGATCGCGCGGATCGCGATGAGGTGATCGTAAGTGCGGTGATCGCCCATGACGCCGACCGTATGCACATCCGGCAGGACGGCAAAGAACTGCTTGAGCTCGCGCTCAATGCCGCTCTTTTTGATCTCATCGCGGAAGACGGCATCCGCCTCCTGCAGAATGCGAATCTTCTCCGCGGTGATCTCGCCGATGATGCGGACGCCGAGTCCCGGACCGGGGAACGGCTGCCGCCAGACAAGCTCATGCGGAATGCCGAGCTTTTCGCCGACCGCACGCACCTCATCCTTGAAGAGTTCTGCAAGCGGCTCGATCGTGCCGGCAAAGTGGATATCCTCGGGCATCTCGACCATGTTGTGATGCGTCTTGATGACGGCGGTGCTGCCCTTTCCGGCTTCATCGCCCTTGCCGCTCTCGATGCGGTCCGGATAGATCGTGCCCTGTGCAAAGAAGCCGTCGGAGCCGGTCTCGCGGATTTTATCCCAGAAGACGTTATAGAACTCCTTGCCGATAATGTGGCGCTTCTGCTCCGGATCATAAACGCCCTTCAGCTTCTCAAGGAAGTGCGTCTGACAGTTGACGCGGACAAAGTTCATATCAAACAGCTCGGTGAAGGTTTCCTCGACAAAGTTGCCCTCATCCTTGCGCATCAATCCCTGATCGACAAAGACGCAGGTGAGCTGCTTGCCGACCGCACGGCTCAGGAGTGCCGCCGCGACAGAGGAATCAACGCCGCCGGAGAGACCGAGCACAACCTTTTTATCACCGATCTGGGCGCGGAGCTTGGCAACGGTCTTTTCGATGAAATCATCCATCACCCAGTCGCCGGTGAAGCCGCAGACATTGTAAAGGAAGTTGTGCAGCAGCTCCTTGCCGAAGGCGCTATGCGTCACTTCCGGATGGAACTGCACTGCATAGAGCCTGCGTGCCGGATCCTCGAATGCGGCACAGGGGCAGTCCGCGGATGTTGCCGTGACACGGAATCCCTCGGGCAGGCGGCTGACAAAATCGGTGTGGCTCATCCAGACAGTGCTCTCCGCCGGAATGCCCTCAAAGAGCAGGCTGCCCTCTGTATGCGTGATCTCAATCTTGCCGTATTCGGATTTCTCGCAGCTTTCAACGGTGCCGCCGAGCGTATACGCCATGAGCTGACATCCGTAGCAGATGCCGAGCGTCGGGATGCCGAGATCAAAATATTCCTTTGCAATGTGGGGCGATGCAGCATCATAAACGCTGTTCGGTCCGCCGGTGAAGATGATGCCGGCAGGATGCAGCGCCTTGATCTCCTCAAGCGGAGTATCAAAACGCTTGATCTCGCAGTAGACGCCGCATTCACGGACGCGCCGCGCGATCAGCTGATTGTACTGTCCGCCGAAATCGAGCACGATACAGAGCTGATTTTCCATGCAGGTTCCTTCCTTTCAGAAAACAGAATGCCGCAGTAATTGCGGCACAGGACTTGGTTGGATGTTCTTATTATACCATGTTTTTTTTCGGATTGCAAGAGGACAACCGCAAAAAAATCCGCGCCGCATGCGGTTTTCTGTATCGTTCAGAAACATTTGCGCAGGGCGCACAGCTTTTGTGAAACACGGCGAATCGCACGCAGGGCGTGCTGCCGATATGCTAAAGTCCGAATAAGTCAAACAAAAGGAGAAGGTCTATCGTCCCGATCTAAGGATATGCGCACAAAAATAAGCCGCTCAATTTGCACATTCGGCAAATCAAGCGGCTTACTCTTATCCACATATAAACATGGAGTCTGGGGTCAATGACCCCAGCGGGGGCTTGGGGCACAGTTTGCACAGCAATACTGTAAGCCCCCATTCAAAATCATCGCGCAGCGATACCTCTGTACCGCTGTCACCGCACAATGTGGCGGATCCAGCGGAGCCAGATTTTCTGCAGCGGCTTTGCATTACGGTACATCGCAGAAGCGAGCTGATCCGCCGTTTTGCAGATAACCTTTGCATCCGCCTTGGAAATGCCGTTCCGGCTGAATACGGCTGCCTGCTGGATCGCAATGGCATTCCGGATTCTGCCGCCGGGCAGCAGCTTGCAGTGTGATTCGGCTTCATCGGCGAACTGATCGTGCGTGAGCTTCTTCTGCTCGATGCCCTGCATATGCAGCAGCCGGATGATAAACGTATACGCCGCATGCGCCGCCGCATTCGGATCGCTGCTCTGCATTTCACGCTGCCGCTTTCCGGTGATATACCGGTGCAGTGCGTAATAGAGGGCAATCACAGCCGCGACAGCGAGGATGATCAGCAGGCAGCGGATCAGCTTTGCACGCTGCTCCGGTGTCAGACCTGTTCTGCCGGGAACGGAATCCGGGGCAGCCGCCGTTGTCTGCTGGCTGATTTCCTCGGAAACAGCTGTTGTCAGCGTTTCGGTGCCGGTTGTCGCTTCGGCTGTTGTGGTAACGGGAACGATCGTGGTCTCAGCTGCATCAGTATCTTCAGAGCGGTGCCATGTGTCCATCACAGTCTCGGTGAATTCATAGGGAATCCAGCCATAGCCCTTGACATAAATCTCCGCCCATGCATGCGCCTGATGATCGGGGATGCTGATGTCATAATCCCCTTCGTTTTTGTTGCGCAGGAAGTCATTTTCTGTCAGCACATAGCCCTGACAGTAACGTGCGGGGATGCCGCACATCCGGCAGAGCAGAACCGCCGCGGATGCATAATGCGCGCAGTAGCCCTTGCGGCCGTCTGTCAGGAAGTATTCAACAAAATCGCGGTCGGCAGGCTGCACACCGGGCTGCATCGTGTAATCCGCACGCGCCCAGATGTAATCGCGGATCGCATCCAGACGGTTGACCAGCGGCAGATTTTCCGCAGGCATCTCCGGCATAACCAGACTGCGCAGCTGCTCCATCTGCTCTGTTTCCGGAATCCGCAGATACTGCTCCTCGACAAAGTCCTCATATTCCGAGACAAGCGGATTCTGAGAGGGTGCCTCATACGCCGTAAAGCGGTTCCAGTCCACGCGGGCATTGTTCATGATGTAGAAGCTGTATTCCTCGGTGCTGTCAAGCTCTGTTTCGATGTCATAGCGGTAGCGCGTGCCGATATCAAAGATGCTCTGATACGGCAGGAAGTTGACGCGGTCGCCGGTCAGCGATTTGACATCGCAGCGCACAACCGGAAATTTGCCGGCGGAGGAGCGCAGCTCGTCAACGTGATCGGAGTGGAAAATGGTCTGCGGCATGCGGTTCTCAGCGGTCAGACGCCGGAACAGCCGGAACTGTGCGCGGTAGGCGCCCGTCGGGATCGCCCAGCCTCTGCCGGTGTACTCGGCACGCACAATGCCGCGCATATAGTAGTCATCGGGGACGGCTGCCGCACCGATATTCAGATGCAGCACCGGTCTGCCGTCAAAATGCAGATCGCTTTTATCAAGCAGATCAACCTCATCCGAGACGACATTGATGCCCATGGAACCCGGAATGCGCGAGAGCAGTCCCGTGACATCGTCAATCGTGAGATTCTGGTAGAAATCGCGGATATCATCGCGCTTCTGATCGAGATCGGTTGTGCGCGCGTAATTGTGCGAGGCATGCAGCGAGATGCCTGCCAGTGCCAGCACCGCGAGCAGCATCGCAGCAGCGCCGGGCTCATGCGTGGAGAACCGCTGCTCTGTCTCGGCGGAAAACGCCTGCTGAAGCGGTGCGGAGCTCCCCTGCTTTGCCACAATCGAAGGCGCGGTTCTGCGTCTCGAAACGGCGATCGTCCCGAGCCAGAAAATCGCGAGCAGGAACACGCAGATGCTGTAGGTCTCGATGCCGAAGTAGAGTCCGCATTCCAGAAACGGGAAGGTCACAAGGAACCGGATCCAGAAGCCGCTTCTGCTCGACTGCGGATGCGTCAGCAGGACATCGGAATACTCCATCAGCGCGACCAGCGCAATGATAATCAGATAAAACACCAGCTGCACGCACTGCCCGTCCGTCCAGCCGACGGCGTGGGTATCGTTCGGCGGAAAACTCATGCGCCAGAGGATTCTTCTGCGCATGATGTGGTAGATCTCACCCGCGCCGACAACAGCCGGTTCGCGGAATTTCATCAGCAGCAGCGGGATTGAGGCGAATGCCGTCAGGATCGAGCCGAAGCCGACCTTCGGGGAGATCAGCCGGACACTGCGCATGATGATCGAGAGCACAACGGTAAAGAGAAACAGCGGCTTGAGCTGAATCGGGAACTTGAAGAATCCCTGCAGCACGCCGATTGTTCCGATGCTGCCGCAGAGCGTAATCAGCAGGCGGACGAGCATCTCAGGGAAGGCGTGCTTTTTCTGCGTTGTCATGGTCAGTCCGTCATTGACGAGAAGCTGATCTCTTGGCGGCTTGACGCGCGGCGGCGTCGGCGGGAGCGGTTTGCTGAAATACTTCACGGCTCGGCACCTCCTTCCACGAGCTCCTCCTGATCGAAGTCGGGAACATCCTCCTCGCGCATCGGGTGATAGACCGGATGCACGGGCTCCTGCATCAGAACAGGAATCCAGTGGAGTGTGCCGCTCAGCGTTTCGCCTGCGGATTCCGAATCCTTCGGGGCGAGCACGGCAAAGACCGTGAACCGCTCGGGATTCGGCAGCGAGAGCAGAAGCTCTGTCAGGGCGTCATCGAGCAGCGGCGTGAAGATCAGAATGCGCTCATAGGGATGCTGACCGGAGAGAAAATCGCCGATCGCCTGCATCAGTGCCGGACGCTCCTCCGGCTTCACCGGCTGCTGCTTGACTAGAAACCGCAGCCACTGCGCCGCATCGGAAAGCTCCGAGAACATATCGGAGACCTGCAGCCCATTCGCCGGATGATAGGATGTCATGGCAAAGGCGCTGTTCTGCTCGGAAAGCTGTGCAGCAGCCGCCGAGACTGCAGAGAACATCGCGTCGATGCGCAAAGCGGAATCCGGCTGACCGTGTGTCTGCCGGTAGTCTGTCAGCAGCAGACAGCCCGCGGAAAGCGGCAGGCTGTATTCCTTGACCATCAGCGTATCGAGCTTGGAACTGAGTTTCCAGTGAATCCGCGAGACCAGATCGCCGTCGCGGTAGTTGTGCAGATCGAAGATCTCCGAAGGATCGTCGCCTGCCTTGTTCTTGGAATATTCGGTGGAATCCGCATCGGGCTGCGGAACGGGCGGCCATTCCTCAGGCAGAAGCGCCGTCGGTGCCGGCATTATGACAATTGTATCATGCAGCGCCAGCTTGATCGTCCTGTGAAAGAGCCGCAGCGGATCATAGAGCACAAAGCTCTTGACCCGAATCTGCATCATGCCGCAGGTGACAGCGTGGAACGAGAGCCGCAGCCGCTGTGTATTATGCGGCAGAACGGGCAGCTCCAGCGTCAGCTCGGTCGGCTTGCCGGTCAGGCTGTTGCGGTATTCGACCGTGACCTGTGCATGTGCCGAGGAGAGCAGACTGCTGTTCTGCACCTGCACGATCCACTGATAGATCTGCCCCTTGAGGATCGGCTCCTTGCTGTGGTACAGCGCGATCTTCAGAGCGGAGCGCAGCCGCAGCAGCATCAGCCAGATCACAACGGGCAGGGCAAGTGTAAAGATCAGCAGCTCAAAGGACAGATTTCCGCGGTACAGGACAAAGAAGAATACCATGACCACGATCAGCGCCGCATAGAGCAGCTTGGCGCGAATCATTCCTGATACCTTCTCAGACGCGGCACGGCAACATTGCCGAGAATCTCCTCGAGCACCTGCTCCGCGGTGACGTTTTCGGTTCTGGCACGCGCGCTGAGCAGCATGCGGTGTGAAAAGGTATCTGCGGCGATCACGCGGATATCATCGGGCGTGACATAATCTCTGCCGCGCACGAGCGCCGTTGCACGGGCAGCCGCGCAGAGTGCCAGCGAGCCGCGCGGGCTGACGCCGAGCTTGACCATCGGGTGATTGCGCGTTGCGGCGGAAATCTCCGCGATATAGCGCAGAATCGCCGTATCGACATAGACCTGTGCGGCAGTATCCTGCATGATCTGCAGCTCATGGCGGGCAAGCACCGGCTCGAGTTTATCCAGCGGATTCTCGGAGCTGCGCGCCTGCATGATCTGCACTTCGCTTTCCAGATCGGGATAGCCCATGTGCAGGCAGAGCATAAAGCGGTCGAGCTGCGATTCCGGCAGCATCTGCGTACCGACAGAACCGGTCGGGTTCTGCGTTGCGAGGACGCAGTAGGGCTCTGGCAGACGGTAGGTTGTGCCGTCTACGGTGACGGCGGTCTCCTCCATGAGCTGCAAAAGCGCAGACTGTGTCTTCGGGGATGTACGGTTGATCTCATCGGCAAGCAGCAGATTGCAGAATGCCGCGCCCTGCTGGAACTCCATTTTTCCGGTATCCTTGCGGTAGACCGAGAAGCCGGTGACATCGCTTGGCAGCACATCTGGCGTGAACTGGATGCGGTGATAATCGAGATCGAGTGTTTTGGCAAATGCAAGGGCTAAGGTTGTCTTGCCGACGCCGGGCATATCCTCCAGCAGGACATGTCCCTTTGCGAGCATCGCAAGCAGCACCTTGAGAATGATCATATCCTTTCCGACAACGACGCTCTGAACCGTGTGCAGAATCTCATGTGCAAGGGCAGAGGCCTCCTTGGCGGTAAATGTTGTACGCTGTTCCATGTCTGAAACTCCTTTTTGATTCCGGCGGCATGGGCACTTGCCGCCGTTTTTCTTCTGTTCGGGCACTATTTTTTATTATAACACATTTTATGCCGATTTGCAACCGTTTTCCGTTCCCAAAAGATGATAACTCTTTGAAGATCCGGTTACACCGGCGGGCAGTGCCCGCCTCCAATTTGCTAAAGGTCTTTTTTGTGTCTGCGGTCTTCATCTTGTGTTCATGAATCAATCACAGTTGACTGCGCCTGCATCTATATTCGGGCAGTGCCCGCCACCTATTTGCTAAAGGTCTTTTTTGTGTCTGCGGTCTTCATCTTGTGTTCACGAATCAATCACAGTTGGCTGTGCCTGCACCCATATGCGGACAGTGCCCGCCTCCAATTGGCTAAAGGTCTTTTTTGTGTCTGCGGTCTTCATCTTGTGTTCATGAATCAATCACAGTTGGCTGCGCCTGCACCCATATGCGGACAGTGCCCGCCACCTATTTGCTATAGATCTTTTTGTGCCTGCGGTCTTCATCTTGTGTTCATGAATCAATCACAGTTGGCTGTGCCTGCATCTATATTCGGGCAGTGCCCGCCACCTATTTGCTAAAGATCTTTTTGTGCCTGCGGTCTTCATCTTGTGTTCATGAATCAATCACAGTTGGCTGCGCCTGCACCCATATGCGGACATTGCCCGCCTCCAAGATAATTCTCAGGCTTCTGTTTCTTCCTCCTCAACCTGGTGCGTGAGGATAGTGAGGAAGGAGGAGGGAGCAGAGAGGCGGACATCTCACGTTCTCCTTCCTACTTTCTCCTTCCTCCCTTCTCCTTTCAAAGGGCAACTGTTGCATTTTTCGCTGCAATATGTTATAATAGTCGGGTATGTCATTCGGAAGGAGAATTAGGATCACATGATTCAGGTCAACAATCTGTCAATGCAGTTCGGCGGACAGCTGCTCTTTAAGGACGCCGATCTGAAATTTACCGGCGGCAACTGCTACGGCATCATCGGCGCGAACGGCGCGGGCAAATCCACATTCCTGCGCATCCTCTGCGGCGAGCTCGAGCCGACCAAGGGCGAAATCGCCATTGACAAGGGCACGCGCATGTCCGTGCTGCGGCAGGATCACTTTGCATTTGATGCGTTCACGGTGCTCGATACGGTCATCATGGGCAACAAGCGGCTCTATGATATCATGCAGGAAAAGGATGCGCTCTACGCAAAGGAGGATTTCTCCGATGCGGACGGCGAAAAGGCAGCGGAGCTTGAGGGCGAATTTGCCGAGCTCAACGGCTGGGAGGCGGAAAGCGATGCCTCCAAGCTGATTCAGGGTCTGGGACTCAGCGAGGAGCTGCTCCATTCGCAGATGTCCGAGCTGGACGGCAACCAGAAGGTCAAGGTGCTGCTCGCGCAGGCGTTGTTCGGCAATCCGGATATCATTCTGCTCGATGAGCCGACAAACCACCTCGATGTCTACGCAATCCGCTGGCTCGAGGATTTCCTCGCGGATTACTTCGGCACGGTGCTGGTTGTCTCGCATGACCGCCACTTCCTGAACAATGTCTGCACGCATATCGTTGATTTTGATTACGGCAAGGTCAAGATGTACGTCGGCAACTATGAATTCTGGTATGATTCCTCGCAGCTCATGCAGCGCCTGATGAAGCAGCAGAACCGCAAGGCGGAGGAAAAGATCAAGGAACTGCAGGAGTTTATCTCGCGCTTTTCCGCAAACAAATCCAAATCCCGTCAGGCGACAAGCCGCCGCAAACTGCTTGACAAGCTCAGCATGGAGGAAATCCCCGCCTCGACGCGCAAATATCCCTACATCGGTTTCACGCCCGACCGCGAGCTCGGCAAGGATATCCTGACGCTTGAGAATGTCAGCTGCAAAGATGAAAACGGCGAGACGCTGCTGAACAATATCAGCTTTTCGCTCGGCCGCACCGATAAGGTCGCGGTCATCGGCAAGAGCGAACAGGCAGTCACTGCACTGTTCAAAATCCTCGCGGAGGAGACCGAACCGGAAAGCGGTACGGTCAAGTGGGGCATCTCGACCTCGCGCTCCTATTTCCCGAAGGATAACAGCGCATATTTCAACGGCTGCGATATGACCATCGTGGACTGGATCCGGCAGTATTCGACCGGCGAGCAGACCGATGCATTCCTGCGCGGTTTCCTCGGCAAGATGCTCTTTTCCGGCGATGATATCTATAAGCGCGTGGATGTGCTCTCCGGCGGCGAAAAGGTCCGCTGCATGTTCTCGCGGATGATGCTGTTCGGCTCAAACGTGCTGCTGCTCGATCAGCCGACGAACCATCTTGATCTGGAATCCATCACCGCGGTCAACAATGCCCTGACGGCGTTCAAGGGCGTTGTGATCTTTGCAACGCATGACCATGAGATCATGCAGACTGCCGCAAACCGCATCATCGAGATCACCGAAGACGGCTGCATCGACAAGATGTGCAGCTACGAGGAATATCTCGAGTGGAAAAAGGAACGCGATCAGCAGGCGTAACAAATCAGCAAGCCCGAAGGCGGTCATTCGCTTTCGGGCTGCTTTATTATAGAGTTAGGAGTTAGAAGTGAGGAGATAAAGCAATACCATATCTCCTGACTTCTATTTCATAACGCATGTAAGATTTTCGCGTGCATATCGACTTTGAGTGCAGAGGGGGTGAAGCAGATATGCAGGATCACCGGATCATTGAGCTGCTGCAGAAGCGCGATGAAGCGGCTATCTCAGAAATCCGCAGCAAATACGGCAATCTGTGCTTTCGCATCGCGGAGCAGATGCTGCACAACGCCGAGGATGCGGAGGAATGTGTCAGCGAAATGCTGCTGGCGGTGTGGAACAGCGTTCCGCCGCAGGTGCCGCGCAATCTGGAGGCATATCTTGTGACATTGCTTCGCCGTGCCGCAACCGACAGGCTGCGCAGCATGACGCGGCTCAAACGCGGCGGCTCGCAGATTGCGGAAACGCTGGACGAGCTGGCGGAGGTCATCCCCGCAAAGGATAACGTCGAATCGGAAGTGGATCGCCGTGCGCTGACAGCCGCACTCCGCTCATTTCTGGACGGTCTGCCGGAAGCATCCCGACAGATTTTCATGGAGCGCTACTATTTCAACACGCCCGTCCGGACAATCGCGGAACGGCACCGGATGCAGGTCAGCGCAGTCAATGTGCAGCTGCACCGCATCCGGAAGAAGCTGAAAAAGCATCTTGAAAAGGAGGGATTCTTTTGAAACCGATCGACATTCTGGATGCGCTGAGTGATCTGCCGGAGGAATACACGGCGTTTGCAGCGCACAGTGAATCTGTGCAGGCAGCATCCGAAAACCGAACAAACACGAATATTTCCCGAGGAGGGATCGTTATGAAAACGAATCAAAACGCGAAAACCGGAGCATCGAATTTCCGGATCCGCAAAGCAGGTATTGCGGCAGCCGTTGCAGTCTGCATCGGGCTGAATGCCGCGCTGATCTACGGGATCTCCCGCATGAAGCAGGATTCCGGCATCACTTCGCCTGCCGCCGCACCGGAGCTGGATGTGCAGCATCCGCAGTATATGGAAACAGTCGATGCCATGCCGACCGGCATCATTGTCCGGATCACGAATGATACGGGAGATGCGCTCGCATACAATCCGCAGTATATCGTGATGCAGGACGGAAACAAGGTCGCAGACACCGAACTGCCGCCTGAGTTTGAATATGTGCCAAGTCCGATTCAGCCGGGCGCATGCGGACAGCAGCTCAGCTTTGCGCAGCTTCCGGCAGGCAGCTATACGCTGGTCAATCTCTCGGAGGACGGCGTCACAGAGGGCGCGCTCGGACATGTGGATTTTGAAATCTCCGCAGATTTTGACAGCATGGTCTGGATTCCCGATGTCCGGAAAATGAACTACGATGAAGCAAAGGCACTGCTCGAGGAAAAGGGCGTTGACGTGACCAAAAGAGGCTCTGTGTATAACGGCGATGAATACGCTGTCAATGATGTCATGATGATGGAGGTTCCCGCCTACAAAACCGAGAAAGATCAGAACGGCATCGAATCCGCCTGTTTCCACTATGACGGCAAAGGCTACTGGATCAACACAAGCGATACGGTCTCCCTGACGATCAATATCGGCTCGGACGGCGATCCGGCAACAGTTCCGTATGTGGTCGGCAAGGGCTTTGAGAGCGCTAAAAACGATCTGATGTTCCGCGGATACGGTGTTGACAAGCGCACTGCATATTATGACGATGTTCCTGCCGGATTGGTTGCAGAGGAAACCGTCGCAGACAAAGCAGTCCCCGAGGAGGGTGTCGAAGCACCGGTCGGCAGCTATGTCCGGATTACGGTCAGCCTCGGCAGAAAAGCTGATGCGGCTGCACAGGATTCCAATACTGACACGGCATCTGCGGAGACAGTCACCGTTCCGGATTTCACCGGCATGAACTGGGAAATCGCAAAGCAAGCCGCGAAAGACGCCGGTTTCCTGCCTTCCAAGATGCTTTGTGAGCCGGACGGAAAACTGTCCGGAACAGTCACCAATCAGATTCCGCCTGCAGGAGAGGATATGCTGAAGGGCACCGTCCTCAGAATGTATGTCGCAAAAAAAGACGGCGAGCAGGATCTCACAATGAAGTTCAGCGTGACAGAGCCGCATGAGGGATGCTATTACTTCTGCGTCCGCAATGAGGCGAAGGAGATCATCGGCATCACATACCCGTACAAGATGAACATGGAGACCGGATATATGGATGATTATATGTATCCGGATTGCAGCGAGGAAAACACAAAGGTTGAGGCGTTCCTTGTAAACTATGTGACGAAGCAGGAAGCCCTGATTGGCAGCTACATCCTGCATCCGGAAACCGGAACCTATGAGACGATCACCGAGGACATCGAAGCCGCATTCAGACAGGTTGAGTAAACAGCATATAGCAACAGCCGCCGGTGTGCAGAAAACACATCGGCGGCTGATTTTATGCCGTAAACATCCCGAAAAACGATTGTGCGCAATGCATATGTGACCGCTGTGAATGCGGTCGGATACCGCGCGGATGCACTTTTCAGGTCTTGTTTATTATTCCCACTCAATCGTGGCGCAGGGCTTCGGCGTGAGATCATAGAGCACGCGGTTGACGTTCTCGACCTCAGCTGTAATACGCGCGGTGATGTGCTGGAGCAGGGCAAAGGGGACATCCTCGACGGTTGCGGTCATGGCGTCCTTGGTATTGACAGCACGGATGATCACCGGATACGCAAAGGTGCGCTTGCCGTCCTTAACACCGACGGACTTGAAATCCGGAACAGCAGTGAAATACTGCCAGACCTTGCCCTCAAGACCGTTCTTTGCAAACTCCTCACGCAGGATCGTATCGCTCTCGCGGACAGCCTCAAGACGGTCGCGGGTGATTGCGCCGAGGCAGCGGACACCAAGGCCGGGGCCCGGGAACGGCTGACGGAAGACCATATTATCCGGCAGACCGAGCGCCTTGCCCACAACGCGGACTTCATCCTTAAAAAGCAGCTTGACCGGCTCTACGAGCTCAAACTGCATATCCTCCGGCAGACCGCCGACATTGTGATGTGCCTTGACGCCGTCGCTCTCGAGGATATCCGGATAGATCGTGCCCTGTGCGAGGAACTCGATGCCGTCCTGCTTGCGTGCCTCCTCCTCAAAGACGCGGATGAACTCTGCGCCGATGATCTTGCGCTTGCGCTCGGGCTCTGCAACGCCTGCGAGCTTATCGAGGAAACGGTCCACCGCATCCACATAAACGAGGTTTGCGTGCATCTGATTGCGGAACACTTCGACGACCTGTTCCGGCTCGCCCTTGCGAAGCAGTCCGTGATTGACATGGACGCAGACAAGCTGCTGCCCCACTGCCTTGATCAGCAGCGCTGCGACAACCGAGCTGTCCACACCGCCGGAGAGCGCGAGCAGAACCTTCTTGTCGCCGATCTGGGCGCGCAGTTCTTTGACCTGCTCCTCGATGAATGCATTTGCGAGCGCTTCTGTGGTGATGCGCTCCATAGATTCGGGTCTGACATTGGAACTCATAACGTAAAACCTCCTCTGCGGGCAGTGCCCGCCTCCTTTTTTCTATAGCTGTCGAAGAACCATGCTCCATTTTGGAACAGTGGGCTGAGGTTATGCAATACTCAGTAAGGTGTTTGGTTCTATGACTGCTTTAGCAAATCGCCTGCCGGTGCTGCCGGCTGTTCTTCTATTATAACATATCAGGCGACAAAAAGCAAGGTGCACAGGCTGCATTTCAGTCCTGGTCCTTCAGCTGCCCGCGGATAATCAGTTCCTGTGTTATGCGATACCCCAGACCGTACACTGTTGCTGCGCCGATCGTCAGATATTTCGGGCGCGTTTCCAGCTTCTGATCGTATTCATCCCAATAGGGATGCTGAAAACAGTATTTGTAAAATCCATAGCTCGGAACATCACCCAGTTCATCAAGATGCATGATATTCTGAAACCAGCCTTTTGTCCACATTGCTCTTGAGAGCATCACCGGTTCAATCAGAATATTCTCATAATCCAGTGTAAATGCAGTCGGATCAATACGATCGGCATGTGTATTGAAAATGAGAACAACATACATATCATCGCCGATCATGTTATGAATATGCGCATTCAGTACCACGCCGCAGTAATAAAGATGATTGACCGCCCTGCAGACAAAAACATCGCCTGTTTCCGGCAGCGCATATGACCGTTTGATATACTGCAGTTCATAATGCCCGCGTTCACCGCAGTCAAAATACCGGCTCAGATCATCCAGTCTCTGCCGGATCTCCGGCGAAAGGGATTCACACCGCTTTTTCCATGCTGCAGCGAGCAGGTTGTCTTCCTGATTCCGCACAGTTTCTCATCTCCTTCTCATGCACGGATTTCTCAGCACCGAATCTCCGGCAGCTGATACTGTTTCTTGTCCGCATGAACGGTCTCGTCCAGAAAATACTGCGGGATCTCCGCAACATTATAATGAAAATCCAGACCGCGCTTTCGGGCAAACTTGACCATCGTGATCCCGCATGTGTCTAATATCAGTGAATATTCATAGGTGTATCTATAGTATTCATAGATCAGCCTGTATGCGCCGCTGATTCCATAGAACAGCGTTGAACGTTCTCTGATCGGCGGCAGAACCGGATCATGCGGAGCCATCGTATTCTGCTTTCAGCTTCTCCCGCTTGGCAGTTGCATAGTCTATCTTCATGTATTCACACCTCTTTTTCAAACAGTTCGACGGCGTATCATCTATTCTTGATTATAACACAGTACCAGACAAAAAGCAAGCGGGCGGGCAGGCGGGCAGTGCCCGCATCCGTTTTTCTATAGCCGTCTTAGTACCATGGATATACTGGACACTGACTCTTTGGGGCTTCAATTCCTGATAATACCGGGTATTGCGTACCCTCAGCCCTCACGCTAAATTAGTAAATGGTTCTCCGGCAGCTGCAGACATACGGCTGTCGATTCTGCCGCAAACAGGCGTTTCCGGCTTGACAATAAAATAATAAAATGGTATAATGATATGGTGTCTGACAGACACCATATCATTGAACACGCCGTTCAAAACGGCAGAAAGGAATTTGAAGACATGAAAAAACACACTTCAATCTCAAAAACAATCACCGCGCTCTCTCTTTCAGCTGTTTCGTGTGCATCGCTGATGCTTGCACCGATGACAGCCAACACTGCACTCTTGCAGAACTATTGCATCACAGCCAGTGCAAGTTCAGACAAATTTACTGAGGATACGCTCATCCTTGCCAACGGACAGATGGCCGGTTCTTCCGGTTACGGCTCCGAAGCCTGGTATTCCAAGAACAAGAGATTCAAGCTGGTATTTACTATGGACGGTGATCTTGTTCTGTACGATCAGTCAAACAGCAACCGTGTTGTGTGGCACTCTGATACCGGTATCGGAAACAGCTATTCGACACGTTCATTCCGGATGACAATGCAGACAGACGGCAACTTCGTCATTGCCTATCAGAATCGCTACAGCCGAACTGCAACGCCGATGTGGCAGGCACATACTGTTGCCGACGGCGGAACTGCGTGCCAGCTGCGCCTTTCCAATGACGGTGAGCTCTATGTATATCACAGCCAGAGAAAGCAGTGCCTCTGGAGCAGCAGAAGTGCAATCGAGTGCACCGCAAAAGCCAATACATACCTGCGTTCGAGCCAGTGCATCTCCTCCCCCAACCGCCTGTTCCGTGCGATTATGCAGCCTGACGGCAATTTCGTTGTCTATGATAACAGAACCGGCAAGGATAAGGCAATCTTCTACACCGGAACACATGGTCACAGCGGTGCGTTCTTTGCGCTGCAGCAGGACGGCAATCTGGTGGTATACTCCGGTTCCACACCGCTGTATAATACCGGAACATGCAGCAAACCTTATGCAGACTATAAGCTCTCACTCGGCGATGACGGCATCCTGACACTTGTCCGGAAATCGGATAACCGCAAGATCTGGACATCCAACGGCAGCGCCAAGGTTGAGCATATGCTGACATGGGCAATCAATATTGCAAATGACAATTCCCACGGTTACAACTGGAACTACCCGAACAGACTCGGACCGGACTATGACTGCTCGTCCCTTGTCTGCGCTGCGGCAAAGCAGGCAGGCTTCAACGTCCGTGCCGATCTGACAACCTATACCATGAGAACGAACTTTGTTGCTGCGGGATTTACATGGATTCCGTGGTCGCAGATTGGCAGCACCGCAAATCTCAAGCGCGGTGATATTCTCCTGAATGAAGCTGCGCATACAGAAATCTACCTCGGCAACAATCAGAATGTCGGTGCACACTGGGATTATGACGGCAAACGCGGTGACAGCTCCGGCAAAGAGATCAGTGTCGGCAACTACTGGTTCGATAACTGGAACGGCGTTCTCCGTTACAACGGCTGATTCCGCACAAATCTGATACCTGATACAGAGCCCTGCTGCAGGAATGCGGCAGGGCTTTGCCGTTTCTGCATATATTCCATTGACATATCAATCCACATATGTTATAATCAAATAAAAAAACAATGTGGATGTATCATCAGAAGTACATGGCTTGCTGTTTGCGCAATGAAAGGAAGTGTCTCCGATGAAAAGACTGATTTCTGTTTTGCTCGGGATCATTCTGCCGATGCAAATTGTTTCCGCATTTGTGCTCCGGACATCTGCAGCAGGCAGTGAAGCGCCGAAACCGGTTTTCACTGTCTCGCCTTCGGAAATCACAATGACGGAGGGCGAAACCTGCAGGCTGACCGTAACAGTTGATCCCGAATATGCGGATCAATCGACCGTTTATCTGCATTCGTGTGAGAATAAAACAATTGTCTCACATGATGGTACTGTCACTGCATACAACTGTGGGGAAGACGATATTATGGTTGAGGTTTCGGTTCCGGATGAAAGCTCCGATACCGGAAAGCGCACATATTCACAGGAAGTCAAGATTCAGGTGCGGCCGGATGAAACACTCCCTGCGGAAACCCGCGCGGAGCTCGACAGACTGCAAAACCACTCGCAGTACGGCGAATTTCAGCGCAGAACACTGGAGCTGCTCGGCATCCTCGATGAAAACACGCCGCGCATCACGGCGGAGCAGGTCGATGAGATCCTGCACGCTGACCTGCCGCCGGAAGAAATGATCGCAAAAATCAACGCGATCCACGGATATCCGGATTATATCTGGCGCGGTGATCCCGGCGCCTGTGCATACTGGCTGGATGACAAAGGCAGCGATCAGATCAGCATCGTCGGCGGTGCAATGATCTTCCGATCTAAAATATATGATGACGGAACTTATAAAGAGGAAACAGCGCTGTATCCGCCCGAAATTGATTTCGGTACAATTACCGGACCTATGGACGGTGCAGACCGCTCATACATCATATATAATCAGATTCCGTATGATGATCGCAATCCGGTCAGCGGCGATGCAAACCATGACGGCGTATTCAATCTGGCAGATATTGCCGCGCTCGAAAAACTGCTGCTGACAGTTCCGGAAACCCGTTTCATCAAGCAGAACTGGGAAACCGCCGATTTCAATCAGGACGGCATGCTCACTGCCGCCGACCTGACACTGATGAAGCGGGCATTGCTGAGCAAAGCAGGATAAGCAATGCTCCCGAATAATATAGTATGCAAGCCGTCGGCGGGCAGTGCCGACGGCTTGCTCTTTTCAGTTCCTATACCCGGATAATCTGAGCATTGCATCCCCTCAGCCCATCGCGTCAATTAGGAGCATGGTTCTCTGACAGCTGTAGACATATGGCTGTCGGTTCTACCGACCCGACACCGAATTTTCACAATCCCGCAGAAATTTTCACGTTTGATAGATGATCTTTCACTTTTTGCCTGCGTCTTTTTCATATTGCACCTGTATAATAAAGCCATAGAAAACAAACCAACACCCGATCACAAACACGAAAGGATGCGTTCATATGAAAAAGACAGCTCTCATGACTTTGATCCTCTCTGCAATGCTTGCAGTCACATGCACCGGATGCGGCAGCACCGCAGATTCCGGCACCGCCGATACCGCACAGACCGCGGCAGTCACCGCATCCTCTGAGGGAGCGGAAACCGAGCCCGCAGAAGATGCGGCGCCCGAAGCCGATACACTCAAGCTGGATGCAGCCGAAACACCGGCAGTTGTACAGACCGCATTCACCGGCAGCACAAGCGGCGTCATCAACACCGCAGAGCTGTTCACCGAGCGCGACCTGACCCAGACCGCTGACCTCAGCGAAGCACAGTATCTCACCGTCACGGACGGTCAGACCGTGTCGATCACAAGCGGCGGCGTCTATGTCCTCTCCGGCACGGCAAAGGACTGCACCGTCACAATCGAAGCGGACAAGGCTGACAAGGTACAGCTTGTGCTGGACGGCGTCAGCATCACAAACAGCGATTTCCCCGCGATCTATGTCAAATCCGCGGATAAGGTCTTCATCACGGCGGCAGGCAGCGCAAACAGCCTGAGCGTCACCGGCACATTCCGCGCAGACGGCGATACCAACACCGATGCAGTCATCTTCTCGAAGGATGATCTCGTACTCAACGGCACCGGCGCACTGGAAATCGTTTCGCAGACCGGCAACGGCATCACCTCGAAGGATGATCTGAAGATCACCGGCGGAACCTATACCGTCACATCTGCACTGGATGCATTTGAGGCAAACGATCTGATCGCAGTCTGCGGCGGCAGCTTTACGGTCAGCACAAACAAGGATGCATTCCACTGCGAGAACGAGACCGAGGGCAGCATCTTCATCGCGGAGGGCAGCTTCTCGATCAGCGCAAAGAGCGACGGCATGCAGGCAACCGCATATCTGCAGATCGACGGCGGCACATTCGAGATCAATGCCGCAGAGGGTCTGGAGGCAAGCTATGTGCAGATCAACGGCGGCACGATCAGCATCAGCGCCTCTGATGACGGCATCAACGCCGTGGCAGGCGGCAGCACGGATGAAGTCGCAGTCGAGATCAACGGCGGCGATCTGACAATCGTCATGGCACAGGGCGACACCGACGGCATCGACACGAACGGCTCGGTCTATGTCAACGGCGGCACGATCAATATCACCGCACCGTGCGTCTCCTTCGATTATGACGGCAATGCGGAGTACAACGGCGGCACAATCATCATCAACGGCGAGCAGGTCTCTGAGATCCCGCAGGAGATGATGGGCGGACGCGGCGGCATGGGCGGCTTCGGCGGTCGCGGCGGATTCGGCGCACAGGGCGGCTTCGGCGGCTTTGGCAGTCAGGATGAATCCGGCACGCAGGGCGGCTTCGGCGGCTTTGGCAGTCAGGATGAATCCGGCGCGCAGGGCGGCTTCGGCGGCTTTGGCGCACAGGATGAATCCGGCACACAGGGCGGCTTCGGCGGCTTTGGCGGTCAGGATGAATCCGGCGCACAGAGCGGCATGCACAGAGGCGGCAGACGCGGCGGCTATCGCGAAGAAACCGCAAATGACAGCAGCGATTATGCCGACACCATCTTCGCTGACCGGACAACAAGCGGTCAGATCTAAGCTTTCAAGTTCTCTTGTTTCATGATTCCCCTCTCTTTTATTTCCCTTGCAAAATCCCTCTCCATACAACAAACAGCTCTGCCCGAAAGCAACGGTTCATCCGCTTTCGGGCGATTTTTTTTGCCGCACTTTTTTTCCTGCTCCCATTGTGTTTTTTGCTCTGATATGTTATACTATATGTATCTCTTTCCGAATAGGAGGGCGTATGAACACATATCATTTTTATGGCTGGGAGCAGGCAGATGTCCCAATCACGGAGGCAGCCGCCGCGCAGTATCCGCAGATCAGAACAGCACGCGATCTCTATGATATCCTGCTGCAGCTCTGGTCGGCGGAAAGCTGTGCGCCGCGCCTGCGCGAACAGTGGAGCACGCAGAATCCGACGCTCGGGCAGTGCTCGATCACAGCATTTCTCGTGCAGGATCTGTTCGGCGGCAGGGTTTACGGCATCCTGCGTCCGGGCGGCAATTATCACTGCTACAATGTCATCGGCGATCACAAATTTGATCTGACAAGCGAACAGTTCGGCGATGAGGTACTCTGCTACGAGGACAATCCCGAGCAGCTGCGCGAAGTGCATTTTGCAAAAGAGGAAAAGCGCCTGCGCTATGAGGCGCTGAAAGAAGCCCTGTATCAATTCTGCAGGCAATGAAACGGAGGAACCCCCAATGAGCAAGATTCTGGTCGCATATTTTTCTGCAAGCGGCGTGACGGCGGAAGTCGCCAAGCGCATGGCAAAGGCGGTTGACGCCGATCTCTACGAGATCAAGCCGGAGCAGCCCTATTCCAAGGCGGATGTCAACTGGAAGAATCCCCTTGCACGCTGCAACAAGGAATGGTTCCTGAAAAAGGATGTTCCCGCAGCGGGCAAAATCGAGAACTTTGCGGACTATGACCTGGTGCTGTTCGGCTTCCCGATCTGGTTCGGATGTGCGCCGGTTGTTGTCAGCAATTTTGCTGCAAAGCACGATTTCACCGGCAAAAAGGTCGGGCTGTTCGCAACCTCGATCAGCAGCAAGATGGGCAAGACCGCGGAAAAGTTCAAGCCGTTCCTGAACGGCAAAGGCGAAATCGCCGGTGACCGCCGCATCTTCCCCGAAGACAGCGACGAAACCATCGCGGAATGGGTAAAGAGCCTGTGAGCGAGCCCGCGCCGCGGCGGAAAGGAAGTGAACGCCGATGCCCGTGAGAAAGATCAACGGCGGAAAAGGGCTCCGTCTGACGGGCAGTCTGCTGCTGCTCTGCACGCTGCTGCTGTTCGTCTGGCTGACGGGCGGTGCGGTCGCGGCAGGCTGGATGCTGCACGCCGATCACTACGGCACCGTGTTCCGCGGGCTCGCAACCGGCTATTTCATCTGTGCGGTGCTGATGACCGCCGCTGTGATTCTGCACTTTTGCAAAGCAGACCGGATCGCGGCGGTGCTCGGTGCGGTTTCGTATCTGCCGATGCCGCTGATTCTGCGGCATGCCGTGAACATCGCGGAGCAGAGCGGCTGGGTGCAGAATATTGATCCGAAATTCTATGCCAGTGCCGCGGATGCATTCCGCAGCGGCATGCGGTGGACATGGATTCCGGCGCTGCTGCTGCTCATCCTCTCGCTGACGCGCGCGTTCTCCGCCGAAGCAAAACAGCGGCGTGCGGCGGAATCAGAACGCCCCGCCCCCTCGATTCTTGCGGATGAGGCAGAAATCGCGCCGGAAAATCCGACAGGCACGGACGATCCTCGACAGGATTCCGCAGAAACTATGAAAAATCGAACCGGCAGATAATCGAAATCCGCGCAGATACGTTGATATTGATAATCCTGCAAAAATGTGGCAGCTTCGACAGAATCGGTATTTGTTCGCGGTTCTTCGCTCTTGCTTTTGTCTTTCATGCGTGATAAAATGGAAACATAAAGCAAAAGGAGGTTGAACCATGCAAAAGCAAGTCAAGGTTCTGATCGGTGACGACACGGCGGAGTACGGTGTATCCTGCGCCAGTGTCCTGCGTTCACAGGGAATGTACGCATATACAAGACCGAAAAACGGAAACACGGTTCTGGAGTCGATCCGGAACGATACACCGGATGTTGTGGTGGTGGATGCGATTCTGCCGCATATGGATGCCATTGAGCTGATGAAAAAAGCAAATGCCGGAAACGGAAAGCGTCCGGCATTTATCGTGACTTCTTCGTATGACAACAGTTTTGTCGAGCAGCAGGTGATGCAGAACGGCGCGGCATATTTCATGCTCAAGCCGTTTGATCTGAATGTGCTCGGCGAACGCATCGCGCTGCTGACGAACAAGCAGCCGCTCGGTGCCATCGCGACAAGAGCCGGTCAGGATCTCGCAATCACAATCACGGATATCATCCACCAGCTCGGCGTACCGGCGCACATCAAAGGCTATCACTATCTGCGCTGTGCAATCGTCAGCGCCTATCATGAGCCGGAGCTGCTCGAGAGCGTGACAAAGCAGCTCTATCCGCGCGTCGCAGAGGAGTTTCACACAACGCCTTCCCGCGTCGAGCGTGCCATCCGCCATGCAATCGAAATCGCGTGGGACAGGGGCAATCTGGATACGCTGAATTCCTTTTTCGGCTATACCGTCAACACCTGCAAGGGCAAGCCGACAAACTCGGAGTTTATCGCCCTCATCACAGACAAGCTGCGTTTGCAGAATCATTCGTAAATCTACGGTGTGCAGCCGCACATCGGATATGGAGGTAAAATTATGGCAATGCAAAAGATCAATCCCGAAGAATGGGGCAAAGATGTCTTTGACGCAATCGGCAGACAGTGGTTTCTGCTGACCGCCGGAACAGAAGCATCCGGCTGGAACTGCATGACCTGCTCGTGGGGCTCTGTCGGCGTGCTTTGGAACAAGCCCTCGGTCACCTGCTATGTGCGGCATTCGCGCCACACCTTCGGTTTCATGGAGAATCAGGATTGCTTCACAATCTCCTTCTTCGGCGAGGCACAGCGCAAGGCGCTTTCGTTCTGCGGCTCGCATTCCGGCAGAGACTGCGACAAGGCTGCTGAAGCCGGTCTGCATCCGGTCGCGATTGCGGGCGGCATGACCTTTGCAGAGGCGGAGATGGTATTCGTCTGCAAAAAGCGCTACGCTGCCGAAATGGAGATCAAGGATATTCCGGCGGATGCCGTCTCCGCATTCTACGGCGGAAACGATCCGCACAAGCTCTACATCGGCGAGATCATCGCCTGCTACAAAAATACAGAGATGTCTCCGGCGGATTCGTAACGGAGCGCCGCACCCGTTTTATGCATGAATAAATGAAAGCCGCTCAGTTTTCGCTTGACGCAAATCTGAGCGGCTTCCGATTACTTCACGGGAGACAGCTTGACCGTCACATCGCCGGTGCCGAAAATCTCTTTGAGCTCGGCGGCTGTGGCATGTTCGATTTTGCCGAGGGGCGTATAGCTCCACGAATTCGAGCCATAGAAAATTGTCATCTGATTGCCCTGATAGAGCATGATATCACCAGCTTCGGTCTTGATCTGCGTATCGGATTTCGGAAGCGCCTGCGGCAGTGCGCCGACCTTTTCAAATCCGCCGTATTCACTGAGCGAAAGCGTCAGATCGCCCTTGCTGAGCAGCTCCGCGAGCGCCTTGCCCGCTTCATTATCCGCGATGGATGCGGTCAGGGTTTTGCCGTTGACGGTAATCTGCATGCTTTTGACCTCCTGTTCCTGCGGTGCCGGATCGAGCGAATCAATCCATTCGGAGACGGAATCTTTGGATGCGGATGCGGCAAATCTTCTGCCGGTGAGCTGTCTGCCGATCGGGACAAGCGATGCGATCCGCTTTTCGCTCTGCCCGATGCCGCTGCTGCCGGATGTGCAGAACGGAATCACGGTTTTCTCAGAGAAATCATAAGCTTCAAGGAAGGTGTCGATGATGCGCGGCTCCTCGCCCCACCAGATCGGATAGCCGAGGAAGATCGTGTCATAGGCATCGAGATTTTCCGGCATCTCCGCGATCTCCGTGCGGAAGTCCTTGTCATTCTGCTCCTGATTCGCACGGCATTCCGAATCCTGATAGCGGATGTCCGCATCGGAATAGGGAACCTTCGCACTCATCTCATAGCGCTCGGCGCCGGTCAGCTCGACGATATAATCCGCGATCTTCTCGGTATTGTTCGTCCGCGAGAAATATGCAACCAGCGTTTTGCTCGCAGCGGGCTCTGTCTGCGGCAGCAGTGTCTGCTTCATCAGGCTGAGATCGGCGGCGTTCAGGATGCCGTCCTGATTGCTGTCTGTCTTTGCCGGATCGGGCGTTTGCGCTGCCGGTTTGGTCAGCAGATAGTCACACAGGCTGCGGACACCTGCCGTCAAATCCGCGGATTCTTCCGCTGCATTCTCTGCACAGGATGTCTGCACGGGCAGCAGGATCACCATTGCGCAGGCAGCCAGTGCTGTCAGGATGTTTTTCATTTTCATTGCGGATGCCCCCTTTTCAGAATTGCTTTGTGATTTCATTATAGCACATCTCCTGTTGTATGTAAAATACTTTGTTTCTATACAGAAATATGCTTTCGGGGCATATTTGATATTATGCTTTCGGAGCATACTCATCCATGCAAAATAAGTATTTGCTATTTTTGATCCGGTGTGATACAATATAGATATGCACCGGAGACGAACTCCGGTCTCCCGAATGAAACGCAGAAAGGCGGCGCAGTGATGAGAAAAGAACTGCGGCAGAATCTGGAGGCAGCAGGATGCAGCAAGCGGTTCATCGCAGAATATGCAGCCTGTCTCGATGACAACGAACAGTGTGCGCGGATGCTTGCCGCACACCGCAGATCGCTGCTGGACCGCATCCACCGCGAGGAGCAGCAGATCCGCTGTCTGGATTATCTTGTCTACACGATGAAAGGAACAGAAAAATGAGCAAAAATGTTTTGGTGATCTCGTCAAGTCCGCGGAAAAACGGCAACTCCGCAAAACTCGCGGAGGCATTTGCAAAAGGCGCTGCGGATGCAGGCCATCAGACGGAGCTGATCTCGCTGCACGATAAAAAGATCGGCTTCTGCCGCGGATGTTTTGCATGTCAGAAGACGCAGCGATGTATCATCCCCGACGATGCAGACAGCATCCGCGAGAAGATGCTGCACGCCGATGTCCTCGTGTTTGCAACCCCGATCTATTACTATGAGATGTGCGGTCAGCTCAAGACCATGCTCGACCGCGGCAATCCGCTGTTCCCCGCTGATTACAGCTTTCGCGATGTCTATGTGCTGACCGCTGCGGCAGAGGACGAACCCTATGTGCCGGAGCGTGCTGTCAGCGGCATTCAGGGCTGGATCGACTGCTTTGAGAAGGCGCGCCTTGCCGGTTCGATCTTCTGCGGCGGCGTGACCGATATCGGCGATATCGAAGGAAACCCGAAGCTGCAGGAGGCTTATGAATGCGGCAGACAGGTCTGAGCACGATTGCAGTCTGCAAATAAGGTGTCTCCGACGGATTCATAATGGGGGCTGCGCGCCCCCAAACCCCGCGCCGGGGATATCATCCCCGGACCCCATGTTTATCTGTGAATATCAGAAAGCCGCCCGATCTGCGCAATCACGCAAATCCGGCGGCTTTTCTATCCATACATAATCCTGAGGATGTTATGTTTCATTCAAAGGAGATTCCTTGCTCAGATTACCGACACCCTCTGCGGCATGCGGTTCCGGCGCCTGCGGGAGGACAGGCGGATCGGGCTTTTTCGGCTCAGCGGCAGATTTCTTTAACTCTGCGGCAGGCTTTTCGGCATGCAGCGGATCGTCATCCGGCTTCGGCGCATCGGCATGCTTCGGATCCTCAGGCTTTGCGGGCTCGGGATCGGGCTCCGGCTTATCCGGTTTCAGTTCGCCTTCCGCTTTCGGATCCTTTTCCGGCACGGCAGGCTTCGGTGCATCCGGCGTCCCCTGCTCCGGTGTGAGCGGCTTGTCCGCAGGTGCGGCAGGCGGCTCAGCGGCAGGCTTCAGCGGATCCTCAGGCTTCGGCGGCTGGATGGTCTCAGCCTTTTCCTTGCCGTCCGGCTTTTTGGGATCCTCCGGCTTTGCAGGCGGCGTCTGACCGGGCTCGGCTGCCGGTTTCACAGGCTTCTCGGGCTTTTCCGGTTTTTCCGGTTTCTTCGGCTTCTCGGCTGCCGGATCGGGCACAGGCTTGAGCGCAGGCTCGGTCACGGCAGTGATCTCCGGATGTGCGGTCAGATCCTGCACATTGACATGCAGCTTCAGCTTTTTGATATCCGACTCGAACTCCGATTTATAGACATCATAATCATCCGAGGTGTGTGCCGAAATATAGAGATCAACCGTATCGCCGTCCGAGATGCTGCCGTTTGCGATCTGCTTGGCAAGCAGCTCATGTGCAACCGTGACCTTGCTCTTGCGCAGACCGTCATAGCCATCAAGCAGCGCGTCGCCTGCTTCGTTTTCACTTTTCAGCTTGACAACCTTGCCCTCCTTGTTGAGATACATTTTGATATCTGCATCCGTGTTCAGGACAATGACGGATTCCGGCTTATAATGCTGTACATAGTGGAAGTATCCGGCACCTGCGGCAAGCAGCAGACAGGCGGCTGCAGCAGATACACGCATCACGATGCGCCGGATGCGTGAGGATGCTCCCCTGACTTCGGGCTCCTCCGCTGCGGCGGTTTCATTCTGCATCAGGATCGGGGACGTCACCGTCTGCCCGACTGTATAATGCAGATTTGCCGCGTGGAAAAACCGCGATTCTTCATCCATGAGGATCGCATACGCCTCATGGCATTCCATAACGAGATATTTCATGGATTCCTCCCCCCTCTGAGCACCTGCATGATGTGTCCGCGCAGGATCTCATAGCCGTTGGTACAAATCAAAAGAACGGCGACAAGATAACGGCGGTGGCGCTCCAGCGATTTTCGCTCGACACCGGCGCCCTTTGCCAGCTTGCCGAGCGGCACACGCTTTGTCCGCAGAAAATCCGCGAGAATCTCCGGATGACTGCGTGCATAGGCAATCGCCTGCTGACATCCGGCGAGTGTGCGCTGCTGCCGCGGAGAATTCTCTGCGACATCGTGCATGGAGACGCCGAATTCCTGCATCTGTGCCGAAAGCTCCGCGATTTCGGCTCTGGTTGCTTCGCGGACTTCGGTTTCTTCATAGGCATCATGCGTATCGGGAATGGTCTCGAGCAGCGTGTTCTGATCCTCGTCCGGGGTATCGAGCGAGATCTGACCGGAATTGCGCCGCTCCTTGCGGTAATTGTCAATCAGGCGGTTTTTTATCTGTAATGCAGCAAAATTCAGGAACGCACCCCGCGCTTCGGAATAGCTGCCGATCGCCTCATAAAAAGCGAACATCGCAATACTGAGCTCATCATCGCTCGGCTCGGGTGCCCGCTTGAGAAATTTGGCTGTTTCCGATCGGATAAACGGCATGTAGTCGGCTATCAGCTGATCGGCGGTTTGGCTGTCTGTTTTGGCCTGATAGACACGGGATATGAGCTGCCTGGCATCAGATTCCATGTTATCACCCCCATATTATCAATAGAATACGATTGACATTCCGCAAAATCGGGGTAGTTTTCTATATTGTACCATAATTTTTTATATTTTACAAGTACATGCTGCCGCCTGCGGGCGCTTGACAGTCCTGCGTTCAAGTGGTATAATAAGAAAGCAGTACACACATAGAAAAATCAAATCAGGAGGATTTATCCATGGCACAGATCATCGACGGCAAGCAGATTGCCGCAAACGTCAAGGCGCAGGTGCGCGCAGAGGTTGAAAAGCTCAAGGCACAGGGCAAAAATCCGGGACTTGCAGTTGTCCTCGTCGGCAACAATCCGGCATCGCGCGTCTATGTCTCGAACAAGGAAAAGGACTGCGCAGAGTGCGGATTCCAGTCCTATGAATATGCCCTGCCCGAGGAGACCACCGAGGCAGAACTGCTGGAGCTTGTTGCAAAGCTCAATGCCGATCCGAATGTCAACGGCATTCTTGTGCAGCTGCCGCTCCCGAAGCAGATCTGTGAGCAGACCATTCTGCACGCGATCTCCCCGAAGAAGGATGTGGACGCATTCCATCCGGAGAACGTCGGCAGAATCATGATCGGCGATTACAGCTTTCTGCCCTGCACACCGGCAGGCGTCATCGAAATGCTCGATGCAATGAATATTGAAATCAGCGGCAAGCACTGCGTGGTCATCGGCAGAAGCAACATTGTCGGCAAGCCGATGGCAATGCTCCTGCTCCACCGCAGCGGCACCGTCACGATCTGCCATTCGCGCACAAAGGATCTCGCTGAGCAGACCAGACAGGCGGATATCCTCGTCGCGGCAGTCGGCAAGGCAGGCTTTGTCACCGCGGATATGGTCAAAGAGGGCGCCGTCGTCATTGATGTCGGCATGAACCGCAATGCAGAGGGCAAGCTCTGCGGCGATGTCTGCTATGATGAGGTCGCTGCAAAGGCATCCGCGATCACGCCGGTTCCGGGCGGTGTCGGTCCCATGACCCGCGCAATTCTCATGCGCAACACGCTGACCGCTGCAAAGGAACAGCTGTAAGCGTCGCTTGCCGCCCTGTTTCTGTACAGAAAATTTGAAGCCGCTCCGATCAATGCTGACCGGAGCGGCTTTCCTTATGCTATTCAGTTGTGAATCCCTTGACCGGAGAACCGTTATCACTTGCGATAGATCATGTGCTTGCGGTCCGGACCGGTGGAGATCATGGTGATCGGGCAGTCGATCAGCTTCTCGATGTAGTTGACGTAATCCTTTGCAGCCTGCGGCAGTGCATCCCACTCGGTAATGCCGAAGATATTGGACTTCCAGCCCGGAACCTTCTCGTAGATCGGCTTTGCGATATCGAGACGGTCGCCGCTCGGGAACTCGGTGGTGCGCTCGCCGTTGATGTCATACGCGACGCAGACCGGAATCTCATCGAGATAGCCGAGAACGTCGATCAGCGAGAGTGCAACATCGGTTGTGCCCTGCACAGCAACGCCGTATTTTGTAGCCACAGCATCGAACCAGCCCATTCTGCGCGGACGTCCGGTGGTTGCACCGAATTCGCC
Source organism: Oscillospiraceae bacterium (assembly GCA_017523995.1). The sequence continues at coordinate 54,457 of JAFWUX010000034.1, forward strand.
GTCGCTGCCGCCGCGTCTGCGGAGGGTATCCGCCTCCTCGCCGAAGATTTCGGTTGTGAACGGACCTGCACCGACGCAGGAGGAATATGCCTTGACAACGGTGATGACGCGCTTGATCTCGTGAGGCGGCAGGCATGCACCGACAGCGCCGTAGCCTGCGAGCGTCGAGGAGGAGGTGGTCATCGGGTAGATGCCGTTGGTGATATCGCGGAGTGCGCCGAGCTGACCTTCGAGCAGGATGTTCTTGCCCGCCTTGACAGCCTCGTGCATCAGCTCAGCCATGTTGCAGAGATACGGCTTGATGAACGCTGCAACATCCTTGAGATATGCGAGGATCTCCTTCGGGTTCAGCGGCTCTGCATCCGGATAAAGACCTGCGATCGTTGCATTCTTGATGATGCAGACGCGCTCGACCTTTTCCTCGAGATTTTCGTTATAGAGCTCTGCGAGCTGGAAGCCGATCTTCATCGCCTTGTCCGCATAGTGCGGTGCGATGCCGGACTGCGTCGAACCGAAGCTGTGCTTGCCCAGACGCTTTTCCTCCAGCTTATCAAAGAGAATGTGATACGGCATGACGAGCTGCGCGCGGTCGGAGATGCAAATCTTCGGCGTCGGGACATTGTGCTCCTTCAGCATTGCAAGCTCTTTCTTGAATGCGTCGGCGTTGAATGCAGCGCCTGCACCGATGATATTGACCGTATTCTCCTGGAAGACACCGGAGGGGAGAATATGCAGGGCATATTTTCCGTACTGGTTAATAATGGTGTGGCCGGCATTGGCACCGCCCTGAAAACGGATGACATAATCCGCATCGGCTGCGAAGACATCGGTGAGCTTGCCCTTGCCCTCGTCGCCCCAGTTTCCGCCTACAATTGCAGTAATCATAAAGCTGCTCGTTCCTTTCCGTTTGAAAAGTCAGATTTTCGGGTAATCGCGGCTGATCCTGCCGCAAAAATTTCCTTGTATATCATACCACAAAATCCCGTTCTTGTCAAGCCGCGCAGGGCGCCGGGCGATTTACTTTGCATTTCTTCTGTCAGGTTCACCTTTGGACTGAAAGAAAAACAGCCGCGGAACACATTGCTCCGCGGCTTTTTTCCAGAAAACAGAAAGAGAATTCCAAATATATTAACTTGGATAAACAATAATAGATGTTTCTGTATGAATTGTACTTCCAATATCTCCATCCCAAGTTAATCCGCTCATAATTCTTAAATAATAACTCAGAAGAAGTGATGTGTCATCACTATCAATATCATTATCATAATCAACGTCTGCTACTTTTAATACTAATGTTCTGTTCCCGTTAATCATAATGTACAGTCCATTATAATCTCCACCGGACGAAACATATGGGAATAGGTTGGTAACATTAGCATCTGTTGTAAATTCAGTGTTTGGATATGCGTTATGAAATGCGGTTAGCATATGCGTTCCAATCTGCGCATCGTATAGATCAACAACACCATCACCATTGATATCACCTAAGCAATAGGAATAACTAACAACCTTAGTATACTCGAAATAGTCATCAACTTCATAATCCGGGTATTGCGTCGGTGAACCTGAAATCTGGCACCCTAAATCTTCTATTTCTGGTTTATAAATATAATTTGAAATACTATCGTTTTCGGAAAATGCATTGGGTATTTTTCTAAGAAAGAATGAAATAACATCGCCGTCACAATCATTTGTATCAGTTCCCATTGTACCAAAACCAAATATTCCGATGTTTTCAGGATCATATTGTGAATTTAGATTCACTTCCACCGCAACAGTCAATCCTGCCGCAGCATCACCGATGATTTTTGACGGTTTTTGAGCATTGTTATAAACTACAGTAAATTTGGTCTTATCAAATTTGAAACGCACTCCTGATAAATTATAGCCGCTACTATTGTTGCTTAGTGATAGTGTACATTTAATATCCCCTGCCACAACATTTAGATTTGTAATGTCCGATTCAACCTCCTCTAAGCGATAGCTATATTCATAAGTAGCAAACGCATGAATGGATTGAAACTTGAAAATACCGATTGTAAACAATGAAAAGAAAAATCCAACTAACATCAATATTTGCTTTTTCATACATTTTCCCCCCGTCACGTTTTTTGGTATAATCCTTCCACCCAGACAGAAAGGTCGGTTTCCCGCACCGAAGAATCTGCCAGCCCGACTGTGTAATAGCTCAAAATCGTTTGCGCGCAGAGCAGCAATGAAGTGTTCTCGTCAGTTATGTACTTTTCCTGTTCCCAGTATTTCTGCGGAATAACCAAAGCAAGCTCCCGCTGCTCCGGTGTCAGTACGCCTTCTGTATGGCGCGTAAGTACAAGCATGACATATTCCCGCAAAGTCAATTGCGCATCCTCAATATCAACAGCTCCGTTCATATTGACATCACCCGTTTGATACTTCGTCTCCGCCGCAGAGACAGGCGCTGTCAGCATGCCGCAGAGCATCACGCCTGCAGCAAGCGCGGCAAACAGTTTCTTTTTCATAGCAGTTCACTCCTTATTTACCTGAAAGCAACGGCTCAGCCGCCCTCCGGCTGCAGCCTGCTTCTCATTTTCATTATAGCATGGCAGACTGTGCCTGTCAATGGCTGCGATTGCATTTTGTGGAATGTTATAATTTATACGCGCTGTTTTGTGCAGAGCGACAGAAACGCATATAAAAAGCCGCGGAACACATTGCTCCGCGGCTTGCTGTTTATGCTTCCGGATGCTCCTCCTGTGCGGGCGCGGCGGGCTGTTCTGCCGCCTCCTGTTTGACCTCCGCAGCCTTTGCCGCGATCTCATCAAGCAGGGCGTCGATCTTTGCATCCTTCTCCTTTTTGATCTGTTCCTCGGATTTGTCATCGGCATCCTCCGCAAGAATCGGGGATGCCTCCGCCTCCTTTTTGCCGTGCTTCTCCTGCCATGCCTCCTCGCGGGCATCGGCTTCGGCAAGCAGGCGCTTCGATTCCTCGGTGTTGACATAGAGCTGATAATCCGTGCCGAGGCGCTTTGTCCGTGCAAAACCGATGAGCAGCAGAACCAGCGCGGCGGTCACGGAAATCACCGCGACAACCTGTGAAATCTTGACCGTGCCTGCGTAGAGGCTGTCGGTGCGCAGCGATTCGATGAAGAATCTGCCCGTGCCGTACCAGATCACATACATCAGGAAAATCTGACCGTCGAACTTGCGCCACTTCTTCGAGACAATGTGCAGGATGAGAAAGCCCAGCAGGCACCACATGGATTCATAGAAGAAGCAGGGATGAACCGGCTGATCCGCAACCACGGAGCCGTCCGAATAATTTGCGGAAATCCACTGCTGAATCTTGCCGCTCGTCATGCCGAATATACTGTCTGTATTACCGCCGAACGCTTCATGATTCGTAAAGTTGCCCCATCTGCCGACGCACTGCCCGATCAGAAAGCCGAGCGAGACGATATCGAACATCGGGAGCAGCCGCACCTTGCGCAGCTTGCAGACAATCGAGCCGACAAGCAGCGCACCGATCAGTCCGCCGTAAATGCCGAGGCCGCCGTTCCGGATATTGAAGATCGCCTTCCAGTCGCCTGCGTAGTGATCCCAGTGAAAGATGACATAGTAAAGTCTTGCACCGATGATGCCGCCGATGATGCCGCCGATGATGCCGTCAATGGCGCGGTCGGAGTCGATGCCGAATTTGCGGATGCGCGCAAACAGATAGAGCATCGCGAGCATCATGCCGGCGGTGATGAGAATGCCGTACCATGTGACCGAGAAGCCGAAAACGGTGAACGCCGTGCTTTTGACGGTCAGTTCCAGCCCGAGCTTCGGGAATCGGATGCGGTTCGGATCAACCGCAGCGAGCATAGCTGAATAAATCATGATTCTGATTCTTCCTTTCCTGTGGATTCAGGTTCTGTGACGGAGAGACAGACGGATTCGCTGCAAAAACGTTCACGCAGACAGCACTGCACATCCTCTGCCGTGATCTCTGCGAGCATGGCGGTGCGGTCAAATGGCGATTCGCAGCCCCAGATATAGGCGTCGAGCATGGCGGTGCATGCGGCTTCCGGATTGTTCATCCCGATGATGCTGTCGCCGTAGGCAGCCTTTTTCAGGATCGCAAACAGGGCTTCGTCGATGCCCTCTGTCTGCATCCTGCGGATTTCCTCGCAGAGCGCCTGCAAAACGGCTTCCGGTGCATCGGATTCGCCCTCGAAAATGACGGTGAACCAGCCTGTGCCTGCAAAGCAGTCGGAATCAAAGGTGTCGTTGATGAGCCCCTCATGCAGCAGCCTTTGATAGAGCGGCGCCGCAGAACCGATCAGCAGATCGGCGGTCAGCGAGGCAAGCAGCGAATCGTGCAGCAGCGCTCTGCCGGTCACCGGACGGCTCTTGAATCCGATCGAAAACTGTGTTTTTCCGACAGCCATCCTGCATTTGCGGTATGCGGCAGCAGGTGGATCGGGCTCGGGTGCAAAGAGCGGCTCTGCCTGCACCGGTTCCGCCGGAATCAAGCATTTGTCCGCAATTTCGAGGATTTTCTGTGCGCTGACATTGCCAGCGCAGCAAAGCACCATATTGTGCAGCCGATAAAACGCGCGGTGGCTCTGATGCAGTGTCTCCGCGGTAATCTGCCGGATGCTCTCCGCCGTTCCGAGGATATCAGGGTGCAGCGGATAGTTGTGATAGAGCCCTTCGAGCAGGTGCATAAAGCCCTGATCGGCGGGATCATCGAGCGCCTCCATGAGCTCCTGCAAAATGATATTGCGCTCCCGCTCAACGGTCTCCGCTGTGAAATAGGGATTCTGCACAAAGCGCAGCAGCAGTTCCAGCGCTTCATAATAGTGCTGCTGTGTGCGGAAGTAATAGACCGTGCGGTCGAAATCGGTGAAGGCATTGACCGAGGCGCCGAGCAGCGCAAATTTCTTTGCAACGTCGCCGTCCTCTTTTTCAAAGAGCTTGTGCTCAAGGTAATGCGCGGTACCGGCAGGCAGCTCCGTGACCGTGCTCCCCTGCCGGTATTTCCGGTAAACGGAGCCGAATTTCACGCCGAACTGCGCATACGCCGTGCTGAAATCCGGCATTTCCATCACGCGGATTTCAAGCCCTGTCGGGTGTATCATCCGGAGACAGACATCACCGGTGCTTGCATCTTTCAGCTCAGTCATCGTCATCCGGTTCCGCCTCCTCCTGTTCCGCGCGCAGCACAAAAACCGCATCGGGTCTGAGCTGCTTTGCGGCATCCATGATCTCCGCGCGCGTGACTTTGCCCATCGCCGCAGCGATCTCCTGCCCCGAACGCAGATCACCGCGCCGCAGGCTCAGGATCCGCTGCATGGCAAGGTCGCTGATCGTATCCGAAGCAGCAGCAGCCTGAAATCCGTATCGCAGGACGGCTTTCTGCATCATATCATCTGTGAAGTCACCGGTCTGCAGCGCGCGAATCTGTGCATCTGCGGCAGAAAGCACGGCTTCGAGATTCGCTGCATCAATGCCGATATCTATGAACAGCGTATGCTTGAACGCTGCATTGGAAAGCAGACAGTAATAGCAGAGCCCGCAGCGCTCACGGAGATTTGTGAACAGCAGCGAATCTGCAATCCACCCGAGAATGCTGCAGAGCATCAGCAGCACCTCGCGCCGGATACTATTATATTTATATGTCAGCACGAGTTTGGTCTGCCCGAGGGGCATCCGCTCGGTCTCACAGCACACCGGCTCATGCAGCGGGCTCGGCGCATCGAATGTGACCGGCACCGGCTGACGTTCCAGCGTGCGGAATGCGGCAGCCAGCTGCGTTTCGATTTCCGGTCGGGGGTTCGGCGTCACGGCAGCGATCTCGATGAACGCTGTCCGGAGAATCCCCTGCCAGACCGCAAATGCCTGCTCCGGCGTGATGCGCTCCGCTTCGGGGCGCGTGCCGTGTGCCGGAATCGCGGCAGGCTCACCGGCAAAGGTCAGCTCGGCGGCGCGGCGGAGTGCATAGCTGCGCTTGTCATTCTGCTCGCAGTCGATGTCATCGAGCAGATTCTGCTTGCAGATGCGGAATTCGGGATCGCAGAACGCACCGTTTTCCGCATTGGGATGCAGCAGCGCGCCGGTCACAAGCTCCAGCATCGGCGCCGTGACGGATTCCCCGTCCAGCGCAAAGGCATCGTCGAGCCATGAGGCGGTGAACTCCAGCACGGCAGCATCGCCGCAGAGCGAGGTTTTCGCGATAAAATCCGCGGCATAAAGCGATTCGAGCTGCAGCGTCATTTCGCGCACGGACGGAAACGCCGCCGAGGATGCCGTCAGCAGATCGGGCAGCAGCGCATGCACCGGCGCTGTCATCCGGTCGCGCGGGATATAGAACTGGAGCGTCAGCAGACAGCTCCGGAATTTCGGATCGTGAATCTCAGAATATCGGATGCCGTTTCCGATCAGATGTTCCGGCATGGCATGCGCTCCTTTCATTCGATACTGACCGCCTTTCGGCAATACATAGTTATTATAGCACATTCTTCCGCAAAACGCAATATTTTAGAATTAGAAAATAGAAATGAGGAATGAGAAATGAAGGTATGCGCTGCGCGCATGATTATTAAAATCGTCCGCGCAGCGGACACCGCAATTTCTAATTTCTCATTTCTCCTTTCTAATTTCAATCCGTGCTGCTCGTGTTTTCAAAAAACAGTTGACGAACGGGCAAAATTCTGGTATAATAGATTTGTATATCCGTATGGTAATTCACAAAAAGGATTGTCTGAATGAATAAATATAAAACGCTGGCGCTGAACACGGTCGTGTTTGCGATCGGCAGCTTCGGCTCCAAGATTCTGGCGTTTCTGCTTACGCGTCTGTACACCAAGTTCTTCGACGGCGCCTTTGTGTTTAATACAAAGGAAATCCTCGAGACCTGCGCCAATATGCTGATCCCGCTTGTCAGCATGTCGATTGCAGATGCGATCATCCGCTACGGACTGGATAAAAACTACGAGCAGAAATCCGTTTTCTCCAATGCAGCCGTCATTATGATGACGGGCGGCATCGGTTTTCTGGTGCTGTCACCGCTGCTGCTGCTTTACAGCGACATCCGGCCGCATGTTCCCCTGCTGATCGGCTTTGTGCTTTGCTCCTGCTTCCGGCAGCTATCGGCGCAGTTTGCAAGAGCGCGCGGCATGGTAAAGCTCTTTGCGGCAGACGGCATCATCTGCACGCTGATGTTCTTCATCGCAAATGTCATCCTGATTGCAAAGCTGAAGCTCGGCATCACGGGCTTTATGCTCTCGAATATGTTTGCCGATACGGTCTCCGGCATCGGCGTCTGGTGCATTGCAAAGCACGGCAGATTCTTCAGTTTCAAGTATATTGACAAGGAACTGCTCGAAACGATGCTGCGCTTTTCGCTGCCGCTGATCCCGACTGCGGAGCTGTGGCTGATCACCGGCTTCTCGGACCGTATCTTCGTCAAGGCGATCGTCAATGCGACGGAGGCAGGCGTCTACGGCGCAGCGACAAAAATCCCGAATCTGCTTGCAATGGTCTCGACGATCTTCTATCAGGCGTGGAATATGAGCGCAATCGCCGAGAACGATTCCGACAGCAAATCAAAATTCTATGCGCAGGTCTATGATGCCTATCAGGCGCTGCTGACACTGGCAGCCGGCTGCATCATCGCATTTGATCAGATTCTCTCCTTTTTCCTGATCAAAACAGACAAGGACCCTGCCTTTGAACATGCATATCTCTACACGCCGGTGCTGGTCATCGCGGTGCTGATGATGTGCTATAACCAGTTCTTCTCCAGCATCTATACGGTCACAAAGCACACCCGAAACAGCTTCTGGACCAGTCTTGTCGCAGCGGTTGTCAATCTGGTGCTCAATGCGGTCCTGATCCCGATTTTTGCGGTGCAGGGCGCGATCATTGCCACCTTTACAAGCTATGTTGTCTGCTATGTGATCCGTCTGTTTGATGCGCGGCGCTATGTCCCGTTCCATGTTTCCAATCTGCGGACGGTGGTCAATGTTGTGATCCTGTTCCTGATGTGCAATGCAATCAGCCACACCGATGTCACCGCCGCTGATTATGCACAGTGGAAGGGCTTTGTCCCGATCGTGCTCGGCGTTGAACTGCTGGCACTCACCGCGTTCAACTTCAAGCCGCTGCTCGCAACGGCAAACAAGATCCTCAAGCGCCGATCCTAATGTTCTCCCCCGCTCGGCATGCGGAAGAAATAAAAATCAATTTTGGAGGTTTATCAACCATGGACGCCCGTTCTATTTTATTCGCAATGATACCTGTCGCGCTGACACTGATCAATTACGCAATCATGCGCGATCTCATCTGGGGAATTTTCCTCGGCAGCAAGAAACAGAAAAATGCATTGAAGCACAAGGAGGAGGCAAAGGGCTTTGCCCGCTTCCGTCAGACCTATATCGAACAGTACCTGACCAAATTTCAGGGCGACTACAAAAAATGGATGGGCATTAAGCTTGTAACCTTTATCCTTGCGATTGTGCAGCTGGTCGGCTTCACAGTCCTGATCCTGCTCCATGTTCCGTTCTGGATCGTTGCGATCATCTGCTGCGTGTTCATCCTCTGGAATATTGTGATGTTCGCGGTCATGATGAAGGAAACCGAACCCTCGACCAATAAGAAATCCACCAAGGGTTCCCCGTGGAGATTTGAACAGTAATCCCAAACCTGAAAGGAGATCATCCGAATGAAACTTGATGACACCATGAACGGACTGCGTTCCGTCTTTGATACGGCAGCTCAGCGCACCGCAGATGTGCTCGAAGGCTCGAAAGGATTTTATGAGCGCGGCAAGCTGCGCTCCCAGCTCAACGATTACTACCGCCGTCTCGGCAGAGCGGAATATGAAGCCGCTGTCAACGGCGTCAGCAGCATGGATGAAATCAACATGCTGATCCAGAAGATCACCGAACTGCGTCAGCAGCAGCTCTCGATGGAGCAGAGCTCGCAGCGCGGCGGCACCGTCACCTGCCCGACCTGCGGCAAGCTGAATTCTGCACAGGATTCGTTCTGCCCAGGCTGCGGCGCACAGCTCAAATGAGCCGCGGCGGCAAGGAAGCACCGTTGCTCCGCAAAAATCAGATCATTCCGCTCAATATCACCGGTATGACCGCAGAAGGCCAAGGCGTTGGACACTTCTGCGGTCTTGCAGTATTTGTCGCTCATGCAGCGCCCGGCGATGAAGCGGATGTGCGGATCGTCAAGGTGCAGAAAAATCTCGCATACGGCATCATCGAGCAGATGCATACGCCCTCGCCGGACCGCACCGCGCCGCAGTGCAGCGTGTATCCGAAGTGCGGCGGATGCGTCTTTCAGCATATCACCTATGAGGCGGAGTGCCGCATCAAGGCACAGATCGTCAGCGATGCGTTCACGCGCATCGGACATCTTGAGCCGGAAACGCTGCTCCCGATCTACGGCGCCGAATCCCCCGCCGGATACCGCAACAAGGCGCAGTATCCCTGCGGCACCGATCCGGAGACCGGTGCGCCCCGCTTCGGCTTCTATGCGCCGCGCTCGCACCGCCTGATCCCTGTCACGGACTGTCAGCTGCAGCACAGGGCGTTCGGGGATATCCTGCGCATGTGTGAAAAGCAGCTTGCGCAGCCGGAATTCGCCGCACTCACGCCCTATGACGAAGAATCGGGCAGCGGGGTTCTGCGGCATCTGTATCTACGGCAGGGCTATCACAGCGGCGAGATCATGGCCTGCTTTGTCGCTGCGAAGCAGTCGGCGGCGGTCTCGGCACAGCTGCGGGAGCTCGGCGAAACGCTGATGCAGCAGTTCCCCGATATCCGTTCCGTGATGCTTAATGTCAATTCTGCGCGGACAAATGTCATTCTCGGCAAAAAGACCGTCTGTCTCTGCGGTGAAGAAACCATCGCGGATACACTTTGCGGCGTGCCGGTGCGGCTGAGTCCGCAGAGCTTTTATCAGGTCAACACGGCGCAGGCGGAGCGGCTCTTTGCAGAGGCGAAGCGGCTTGCCGATCCGCAGAAAAACGAGCTGCTGCTTGATCTTTACTGCGGTGCCGGCGCAATCGGGCTTTCAATGGCGGATGCGGTCGGCAGGGTGATCGGCGTGGAGGTTGTGCCGCAGGCGGTCGCGGATGCAAAGCAGAATGCAAAGCGCGCCGGCATCGCGAATGCGGCGTTCTATGCCGGAGACGCCGGCGATATCGCGGCGAAATTTGCCGCCGAGGGCACACATCCGGATATCATTGTGCTTGATCCGCCGCGCAAGGGCTGCGACACGGTCACGCTTGATGCCTGCCTGACAATGTCCCCGAAACGGATTGTGATGATCTCGTGCAATCCGGCAACGGCTGCGCGCGACGCGGCGTATCTCTGCGGAAAAGGATATACGCTCAATGTCCTGCGCCCCGCAGATTTCTTCCCGCGAACGGGGCACGTTGAGTGCGTGGTTTTGATGTCAAGGGATAACGCGTAATAGTGCCGATTTTACGGCAGTTTTCGGCTATACAGTCAATCTGCGAAGTCAACCCTAACCGGCTTTTTACTGTATTTGGAAAAACATCTACGAACTCAAAACGCCTGACAGCCAATCTGCGCAGTGAGGTTCGTGCGTAGATTGGATAACAGAGGGTTCGATACTTCGTAGATTGGATGTCATTCGTCAAAATGTACAAAGTGGGAATAAATCCGCAGTAATGCAGGCGGCATCTGAAAGGAAGAGAGCATATGAAATGGATAAGCATCATCGGTGACAGGAATCTGACAATCGCAAGTATTCAGAGAATGATGCATTCAGGTGCAGTCAGGACTTATAACGTGTCCGATGACCGCTTTTGCGCTGAATACCCTGACGGACATATCTTTTTTGATTATAACACAGATTTATCCGATTGGCAGGATACACTTGAAAAGCTGCCCTTTCAGGCGGCAGCAGTCATCATGCTCGTTTATCAAAATGCTGCAAATGTTCGTCATGTACTGACGCAGCCGGATTTTCCGAAGAATGTGTATGTGGACAACGACTTCGGTATGTTGCTTCCCCTGCAAAAATATGTAGAGACTGGAATGCCGATGGAGGAATAAAAGAATCCCCGCGCCACTGAATCACCAGTGATTCCGGTGTGTTTTTTGCTGTATCCGGAAAGACATCTATGCACTGAAAACGGCTGACAACATTTCTATTGAGATTACCGTTGACGGGAAGAAATACAGCGGAAAACTGAATAAGGCGTAAAAAACTCCCCGGAACTGCTCAAAACGAACAGCTCCGGGAAGCATTATTTCGGAATCATATCTTAGCGAGGTATTATCCCTCAATTGCAATATACTTGTGATTTTCCAGCTTCTTAGGCTCTGCCTTCGGAACGCAGATGTTCAGAACACCGTCCTCAAACTTTGCCTTCACATCGGCTTCGGTAACAGTATCACCGATATAGAAGCTTCTCTGCATTGCACCAGCGTAACGCTCCTGACGGATCAGCTTGCCCTTCTCAGTCTTCTAGTCCTTGTCAAGA
>JAFWUX010000035.1 GCA_017523995.1 Oscillospiraceae bacterium
CACCGATGGAACTTGGCGATTATTGGGACAGAGGCTATATCATTGATAAGCCGAAGAAAAATGTATATTCGTTTGAGCGGTACGAGGGAGCAGAGCCGGATGTCGTGATTCCGGACTGTGTGAGCATCATCCGGAAAAATGCATTTGCAAAAAACCAGTATCTGCAAAGCGTTGTGATACCGGAAGGCATCACGGAGATTCCGGACAAGGCTTTTTACGGCTGTACCGCGCTCCGGCGCGCGGTGCTGCCTTCCACGCTGAAAGTCATAAGCGACAGCGCATTTACCGGATGCCGTTTGCTGGAAAGCATCACATTTCCGCAGGGACTTTGCTATATTGGCTGTGACGCTTTTTGCGGATGCGGTTTCCGGCAGATTGTGATTCCGGACAGCGTCGGCACGATCAGTGCGGGTGCGTTTCGGTGCTGCGCTTCGCTGACCGATGTCAGCCTGCCCGCCGGTGTGAATATTGCACGGTCATACAAAGAAGAGATCATGTATCAGCATCCGATGTCAGGCGGTCCGTATCCGGTCGAAATCCCGCATAACGGTGCGTTTCTGGATACGCCGTTCGGCAGAGCGCACGGATTGGAGTAAGCACCGCACCACTGAATTACCGGTGATGCGGACAGGCAGAAAGGAGTCTCTTTTGTATGGACATAGAAAGGCTGAAAAACAACAAAGAATTAGAATTCCATGATCGGATATGGGATGATGCTGATCAGGTCATGATGTATTATCAGGAAAATCCTGAATTCTGCATTTCTTTCTGGGATTTTTATTTTTATCAGATCTTCGATCTGGCAGAATATCACGGCACAGAATGGACAGGTTTTACCCGCGATTATCATGCGTGTGAGCGCACTTTGGATATCGGATGTGACGTGACCGCGATCAGCGATCTCGACGAGTATCTGAATGATCTCTATTCTTACAGGGACAAGATAGAACAATATGATGACAAAAATGTCAGAGAATGCTACAACCTGATCTGTGATTTCCTTGCATACGCAAAGGAAACAGGTATGACCGTTATGGTCGAGGAAGAATAAAAACATCCCCGCACCACTGAATTACCAGTGATGCGGCATGCAGAAAGGGAAATTATGTATTTCAAATTTAACGGATTCGACTACACAGTAGAATCCTGCAGCGTCTCTTTTGATCTGAGCGCCTCCAATCAGAAACTAAAAATGTTCTTGTCTGTTTCAGCAAGAACAGAAAGCGACAGAGTTCCGCCGGAACTGCAATATGTCAAACTATATCATAACAGTGGAATAGAAACCGGCGCGAAAACACTGCGCAGTCTCAACGGAAAGCGTTTTGAATGGAAAAAGGCGTGTAATTGGTGCGGCGGAACATTATATGTTCTTGAACACGAAGATGTGACCAGCGGTGTAATTGAAATTCTGGACATAAACACAGACAGTATCAAAATCAGATGGACAGGATACGGTAATGTGTTCTGGAACGATGCGTATGACAAGAATGTTCCATTTGAAGCTGAGATTGAAACTGCATTGCCTGAATTGCCAAAATACAAAGTGCTGAACGGTATGAAAGCAACAAAATTCAAGATTGATAAGGAAACGGAACTTGAATTTCTGAATTTCGATGATCTCTTACACGAATGCGAACGATGTGTTGCAATGTGGCGTAACGATGATCTTGACGCCTGGAACAAATTTGATGCCGTTTTGAAAATGATACTTCGCCATAATGGTCAGGAATATAAGGGGAAGGCAATCTACAAAGGACGCGCAATCGAATGCGAGACGGTTTTTCCGGACGATTGCCCTGTAAAAATTAAAATCCCCAAAACGGCAATTGATACAAGCAACGGGAAATATCTTTTTTATGTTTTATGTGAATCGCAACAGATGAAATGAAAAATCCCCGCATCACGCAAACAGTGATGCGGGGATTTTTACATATTATCAGTTATACAACCGCGTGAGAAGCAATCAGAAATTGAAGGTTCTCTTGAAGTTGTTGACAAACTGCTCCTTGTAGCCGATCACTCTGTAGGAAGTACCGATCGAGATGCTGGACTTGTTGCAGCCGTCAAATGCATTTGCGCTGCTGTCATCATAGATGATGCCGTAAGCAGTATCAGTGAAGCGGGTAACGTTGTTGGTGATGTGGGTAAGCTTCTTGCAGTCTGCAAATGCGCGATCCTTCAGAACGAGAGAAGAATAGGAGAGCGCAGAGATTCTCTCGAGTCTGAGCGTGCGGATACCGGAGTTCTCGAACGCCTTGGTGCCGATCGTTCTGACAGATGCAGGAATCGTGAGGCTCTCGAGAGAGGTGCAGTTCTGGAATGCCTCATTGCCGATGGAGGTGAGGTAGGTTGCTGCAGAGAGGTCAATCTTGGTCAGTGCTGCGCCCATCGGAGCTGCATCGCCGTTCGGGAGTCTCTTGCCGTCCTTGTTGCGGAATGCGCCGTTTGCGATGGAGGTGACGTTGTAGTACTGACCGTTGATGTTCAGGCGTGCCGGAATCTTGATTCTGGAATCTGCTTTGTCGATGCCCTGAACAGATGCGGTCTTGTTCTGAATATCGAAACGATAATCAACGTGGCCGAGGTTGATGCCGCGGTTCAGATCAGCTTCGGTAACACTGGTGATAGTCGGAGTCCAGTCATTATCGAAGGAATCAAATGCATTCGGGATATAATATGCAGAAGCAGTGATGCAGCCGGTGGGCAGAATGTTCGCGACGGATGTTGCCATCGGAGCAGCGCACATAAAGATTGCTGCGGATGCTGCGACGATAGATTTAATAGCTCTTTTCATGGTAGAAATCTCCTGTTACAGTTAAAAATTAAGCGGAATGTTAAAACGTAGAGTAAGAATTGGTACAATATGCAACTAATTTTACGCAGTGGATCCTTCTGCGTTCCAATCAGAAATCAGGCTTTCCGGACAGCCGTTTTTGTTTTCTGATCGCCGAGAGCATGCTGTATCAATGTGGTTCATTTGCTCTACTTTTGGTATTGTAACATACTTTTCAGCGATTGTCAATGGCTTTTTCGGCGTTTTTGACGTACTGAACCAATAAAAGCGGATGCTGTTAACCGGATTTGTGAGATTAAACAAATACTTGATAATCGCTTGAAAATGATTGTAGAATCCGTTTTAATTTGATTAAATTTAGTTGAATTTTACTTGATTCAAGCCATATTTTATAATTATATTGTGATTATAAGTCGGGCAAGCTCTAACTTAATCTGCCTGTGCGGGCGCCGAAAGCCGGTTTTTCCCTTCCGCAGGCGCCCGTCGGCTCCGGCAGAAATATTTGCGCAGTTGGTTATTCATATTACAAATGCCGGTTTCGCTTTGTCGCAAATTTTATTTATTTCCTCAAATCCGCAGACAGGGGCTCCGGACGAAAAAAAGCGGGAGCCGTCCGCACAGCTCCCGCTTTGGTGTTACATAAGAACTTACAGATTCATACCCTCGAGGTCCTTCGCCGTCTGATCGACAAGCTCGACGCACTTCTTTGCGTTCTCGCCGAACATCGCCGGAATGTTGGAGATCCAGCCGAAGAAGTGGAACAGCACCATGCTGGTTGCCAGCGAGCTGCCGCTTGCCTCCTCGTCCTTCCAGACAGTCCATGTCTTGACGCCGGTCTTGAGAATCTGCACCTGATTTTTCTTGTCCAGTGCCGGGAAGACGATGCGGTCTGTCATCATGTAACGGATCTTTTCCGGCTTGCCTGCCGCAAACGCATGATCCTTGATGATCTCATAGAACTCATCAACGGTGTAATCCTTCTCCACCTTGACTCTGACTTGCTTTCTGCCAAAGAAACCTGCCATTTTACTACTCCTCATTTCATTCAGTCTCGGGTGATGCTGTCAAAACAGCGCATGCCTTTCACCCACTTTCTATTTTATCATATTCAGTTTTGTTTGTCAATGTAACAATTATACAATTCAGCAGCTTCGTGCAATAGTTCATTTGTCTATTTTATAAAAGAAAAACGCTCCCGTCCAAGCCTGAAACGAGAGCGCGCCTTGCGGCGAAGCAAAATGAAATAGAGGATGTAACTGCAAATTGGCGTATCTGCTGTGCAAAATGCCCGCTCAGCAGCACAGGTGCGCCGCTGAATTTTGCACAGCCGATACATAAACAGGAAAAAATGAACCCGTCTATATATATAGACCTAAAAAGAAGTGAAAACGTTTCATCCTCAATATTGATTCTGTATACATGCACAGACGCTCGTGTATTGCAAAATCCAGATTTATGCAGAATGCACATCAAAGAACGTAATACAGGATCGCGATTGCCTGCAAAAGGCTGCCTGCGTTGACAAACAGATGGAATACGCTGTGTACATAGCGGTGCTTTTTGCCGAGCCCGTAGAGCACGGCGCCGATCGTATAGCAGATGCCGCCGCCGAGCAGCCAGAGGAAACCGCGCATGCCGAGCACCTGCATCGTCGGCTTGAGGATCGCGACAATTGCCCAGCCCATCGCCAGATAGCAGATCATGCTGAACACCTTATATTTTTTCAGGTCGATCGCCGTCAGCGTTGCCGCGACCGTCGCGCAGCCCCACTCAACCCCGAAGACGATCCACGCCGCAGCAGGATAGTCCCTGCGGATGGCTGCGAGCAGAACCGGCGTATAGGTTCCGGCGATCATGAAATAGATCGTGCAGTGGTCGAGCACCTGCATCACGCGCTTGCCCATGCCGTCCGGCAGCCCGTGATAGACGCTCGAGATCACGAACAGCGTGCAGGTCAGGACGCCGTAAATGGTGCCGCTCGTGATCGCCCACGGGTCACGGTGCTTTGCGCCGATCAGAATGCTGCCGATCAGAATCAGCAGCCCGACTGCGCCGCCCGCAATGTGCGTGATCATGTTCATCAGTTCCTCGCCGCGTGTATAGTCAGGCAGTGTGCGCTCGCGCAGCGGAATGCGTTTGGTTGTTGTCATGAGAATCGCTCCCTTCCTCAGTTTCTATTCTCATGATACCCGATTTTAGCCGCGAATGCAACCTACAATCCGAAGAATCACCGCGCGCCGGATTCTACAGCAAAACGCACGTATCTGCAGCGATTCTACGATTCGGGGAATCCGCCACAAGCCGGTAGAATCCGTGAAATTTCAATAAAAAGCACAGCGCGTACCGCCGCAAAGAGAGCGATACGCGCTGTGCGATGTATGGAGAGAAACTGGTAGGCAGGTTAAGTGAGACCAAGCTCCTCGGCGAGGTCATCGTATTTCTGGAACTCATCTCCGTAATAGTTGTTCTTCCACATATCCATCATCTGTTCGTAACGCGGGTTGCCCCAGCGCCAGCCCTGATCGACTGAGCCGGAACCGGCTATGACGATCTTGGCATCCGGATATGTTTCCTGCAGGAGATTGACACTGTTCCAGCCGCAGAAGGTCGATTCCATCCAGACGCGCTGCATCATCGGAGAATTCAGCAGCGGTGTGATGTCGCTGATCGGGTTGTAGCTGATGTTGACATCGACCAGCTCGTGCAGGTCGGCGAGCGGGGAGATATCGGAAATGCGGTTGACAAACAGCTCCAGATAGTGCAGATGTTTGAGCTTTGAGAGCGGCGAAATATCCCAGATGCAGTTGTCCGCAAGGATCAGCAGCCGGAGATTCGGCAGATACTCCGGTATCGCGGAGATATCGGTCAGCGCCTGATGTCCGAGGTCAAGCGCAAGCAGATCGGGACAGTATTTCAGAACCTGCAGGCTGTCGGAACCCATGCGCGCATAGTCATATTTGAAGATCAGAACCGAGAATGCAACGTCATCTGTGCGGATCGACCACTTGCCGAGGTACACGCGCCAGACAACCTTTGCCGTTTTGATCTGATCGCGGAATTTTGCCATTGTCTCATTGCCGAGACCGCAGTTCGACATATTGACGATCTCGAGATCGGGGAACTGCGCAATCACGCGCTTCAGCTCCGGCAGATCATCCTCTGTCAGGCGTTTGCCGCTGATATCAAACTCTGTGATCGAGGAGTCATATTCCTCATCGTCATAGAACACCGTCCAGCCGAAGGAAACCTCGGGGAACGCCGTGGTCAGCGCGATTCGCTCATCGTCCGAGAGCTTCTGTCCGTGCAGATCAACGGATTTGAGCTGCGGCAGAAGCGCCAGCTGATCGAACAGTGATGCGTCAAGCTCCACGTCGCGCAAATCGAGCGACTCGACATTTTCGAGCACCTCTTTGCCGTAGATTTCATAGGTGCCGATGACCTCAAACGAGATATCGGGATATGCAGCGGCGAGCTTTTCCTTTTCGGTTTCGGGGATCGTCTCCTTGCCGAAGATGACCGTTTTCAGATCAGGCAAATAATCGAGCTTCCGCATAAATGCACGGGAATCCGAAATCCCGTGATCGGAAACATCCAGTGTTGTGATATCCGTGCGATAGGCTTCGTCCTCAATGTTGACAACCGTCTGATAGACAAGCTCCGTATCAGGGAACGCCTGCCGCAGTGAGATGGACTGTTCCGCATCAACCGGATAGGAGCCGAGATCCGCCTTCTTCAGATTCTTGAAACGCTTGAGATAGGATTTGAGCGAATCCAGATCGGGGATTTCCTTGCCGTTGAAGGAGATCTCCTCAGCAAAGATATCCGTCTTGCTGCCGAACATATCGAGATGTGTATGGTTATAATACCAGACGCTGAACAAGGCAATAAACAGGATCAGAAACGCGAGGACGGCAACCAGAAGCAGCCGCTTGATTTTTTCTTTTTCCGGCAGAATACGCTTCTTTTCTGCCGGCACTGCGGAGACCTCCGCATTGTTTTGTACAACCATCAATTTCAGCTCCACTCAGCGAGATCAATCATACGGAAAAGGACTGAAAACCGACTGCCTGAGCAATCGGTTTTGTCTATTGGATTGGGGTAGCAGGATTTGAACCTACGAATGCCAGAGTCAAAGTCTGGTGCCTTACCGCTTGGCGATACCCCAGTCATTTAATTATACCACAGAGCGCAGTAAAAATCAAGGCGATTTCAAGAAAAAAAGCGCAGAAAATAACAAAACCCAGAGTACAAACTCTGGGTTTTGTGCCGGCATCGATCTATCTTCCCGGGTCGTCTCCAACCAAGTATTTTCGACGCGAATGAGCTTAACTTCCGTGTTCGGAATGGGAACGGGTGGAACCTCATTGCCATTAACACCGGCTCTCTCAAGGCTTCGTACCCTGAAATCTGAACAGCAAGCAAATCGCTATTTGAGAATCTCGCGAAGGAAAAGCCCTCGACCGATTAGTATGCGCTGGCTGAACATGTC
>JAFWUX010000036.1 GCA_017523995.1 Oscillospiraceae bacterium
GGCAGATCGCCATGCGGATTTTAGGCAGCGCAGAGGATACCGAGGAATGCCTGAACGACGCGCTGCTGCGGCTTTGGAACAGCATTCCGCCTGCAAAGCCGAAATATCTGAAAGCATATTATTCTGCGGTCGTCCGGAACACCGCGCTCAACCGTTACGCTTATGACAATGCGGAAAAGCGCGGCGCGGCGGAGGTGTCCCTCGTGCTGGACGAGCTGGCCGAGGTACTCGCGGACGGGCAGGATGTGCAGGCGCAGGCGGAGGCCTCGATGCTGGAGGAAAGCATCCGGCATTTTCTCCGGAAGCAGAATCCGATGCAGCAGAACATTTTTATGCAGCGGTACTTTTATATGATGACGGGTCCGGAGATCGCAGCGGGGCTCGGCATCACCGAAAACCGCGTCACGGTGACGCTGCACCGGATGCGGCAGAAGCTGCGGGAGCATCTGAAAAAGGAGGCGTTCTTATGAAACTGACGGAAATGCAGCTCTTGCAGGCGATCGGTCAGGCAGACGAGAAAACGGTCAACAGAACGGCACCGCGTCAGCCCGAAGAAACGGGCAGGCTCCCGATCCGCATCCGCCGCAGAGCACTGGAAATGATCGCAGTCTGTGCGGCACTCTGCATCTTTGTCGGCGGCGGGTTCCTGATCCGGAACCTGTACCGCGCACAGAATCCGGTGATGCCGTACTCGGACGAGGAAACGGCTGCGCTGGATGTGCTCGAACGGTTCTTTGCAGCCTGCAAAAAGGGCGATCAGCAGAAAATGCGGGAGCTTTCGCTGATGGAGACCGTCTGCGATGTGATTAATGAAAATGATCCGGAGCAGATCGAATCGACGGTGCAGGAGTATCTGGATGCGTTCGCCTGTGTCTCCGGGTATCAGATCGATTCTGTCCGTGATGCGACAGATTCACTCGACTGCGCAAGAATCATTGAAAATGAGCTGTGCGAGTATTATGCCTATCTGTTTGAAGAAAAGGGAAAACATGCAGAGGCGGAAAAAATGCGCGGCATGACGCCCGCAAAGGATTTTTACAGCCGCGCAGACCGCTTGCTTGTCGTTACGGTCAGGATCTCCGGCACGGATCCGGAGTGGAATTCTTTCCCGGAGGAGGACTGGGAGCTGCAGGTCATCCGCTATGACGGAACATGGTATGTGCAGCCGATCGAGATGATCATGCCGTATTTGGGCGAAGAAAAAAGGCAGAAGCTGAATGAATACCGTGCCAATGACCCGAATTATCACGGGGATGCGGAGCTGACCGTTCCGGCGGAGGATGAGAATCTGACACCGGAGGACAGGGAAGCCAAAGCAGCGATCACCGCGTTTCTGGAGCTTTGCATGACCGGTGATGCCGATGCGATCCGGAAGGGCTGTCTGCTGGATCGGCAGCTGTCGCTGATGTGTCCGGACGGCACGGAGCAAACCGGACTGCAGGTGCTCTGGGAAGAAATACCGGAGGCGGAATGGGAGCAGCGCGTGATGAACGGCATTCTCAATTACACGTTTCAGTTTGAATATCAGGCTGAATTGGCGGATGCAGAGGGAATCCTGGACAGAGCGCTTGCAGAAGCCGCGTCCGCTGTCTATTATGATGCGTGGCGGCTGGAACAGGCGCGGAAGCACAACGAAGCTATGGAACGGCTTTCCGATGACCCGCTGACATTCTTCCTGCAGGAGTTCGACAGCGCGAGATATGCCGTTGTCAACGTGCAGACGATGATTTCCGGGAAGCCGAAGATGTTTGCGGTGCAGATCGTTGTCGGTCATAATCAGGACGGCTGGAAGGTCATGCCCTGTCTGCTGTGGCGGACGGAGACGGAGAATCTGAGCGATGAGGAACGCGCCGAGCTGGATGAGTTTATCCGCAGCGTGAAGAATCTGCCGGAAAGCGACCTGCCTGCATACGAAAACAATGCAAAATGGAAAACATGGAGCACAGCCGCGACCAAGAAGGCAGAGCAGCATTTCAGCGGCGGCGGGATCAAAGCGGGACTGCCGGTCATCGAACTGACCGAAGCAAAGCTGCCGCCTGCGGGCGGGACAGCACTGAGTCTGCTGGTCGGTCCGGAACACAGTGTTCCGTATACCGTGTCCTTTGACTTCCGGATGCCGGATGCATCGCCGGGCGTGCTCAATTTCGTGACCTGTTACGGCGCAAACACCGTGCCGGACGACGAGCCCTACGGCGAACAGCAGTACTGGTACAAGCTGCAGCCGAACGGCATGATCTCCTATGAGACATCCTTCGGGCACGGCTCCGAGGAGATCCGCAGCTTTTTGGAGAAGAATGCATCAGGGCAGTGCTTTGATCCGAAGAAGTGGAACACGATGACGCTGAAAACGACCGAAACCGGCACGGAGGTCTTTATCAACGGCGTGTTCGCCGCGTCCCTGCCCGACCCGAACGGAATGCGCAGCGACTTGACCGGACGGCTGGCACTGGACGGCGCAAAGGGTATGATGTTCCGGCATTTTGTGTTTGAGGACGGGATTTCATAACATAAAAAAACGGACAGCAGGAGATAGCTTCAGCTGTCCGCTTTTTCTGCAACAAATTTCAGATTTTGTCTTGACAAAGCAAAAAATCCTTGTTATACTAATTACATAAGCAATGTATGGATCCCGCTTTATCACCGCAGAATTGGTTTGCGCGAGAAATCCGCCGGGGATCATTCAGGACATCAGTGTGCATCTGCTCCGGAAGGCCGGAAAGCTCGTGAGAACGGAAAGGACGTCCCGATGAAACAACTGATTGCGATGCTTGCCGCAGGAACCCTGCTTCTTTGTACAGCCTGCGGACAGAATGAGGCTGCATTTGAAACGAAAGAGCCGCAGGCACTGAGAGCCGCGGTGACGGTACCGGCAGAGGAACCGGTCACACAGGCGCAGCAGACAACTGCTGCAGCCGAAGAACAGACGGCGGTCATCCCTGCAGTGACGGCGGAAACTGTTCCGGAGCTGACGGAGCCGCCGGTGACAACAGCTGCGGGAACAAAACCGGCCGCGGCAAAGCCCGCCGCGCAAAAACAGGCTGCTGTCAGTCCGTCAGCCGGTGCTGCGGAAACGCCTGTCAGCGATGCGCAGCCGCAGACCGAACCGGATGCGCCGCAGGCGGATGCACCTGCAGAGGAACCGGTTACGCAGACGGAGCCGGAGGACTCGGATACACCGGCGGAAACCGCGGTGACGGTCATCACAACGGCAGCGGCGAAGAAGACCTCCGCGACGACTGCGGCTTCTTCTGCAGCGGCCGCTGCTCCGGAAACTGCGGCGGCTTCCGTGACGACGGCTGCGGCGGTACCGGTGATCACGCGGGAAAAGCCGGCAGTCGATACCGCGGCACTGGATAAGCTTGTGAAGCAGTATGCCCGCGGCTGTGCCGTGGAGCTGTACAGTCTGGAAGGCACCGTGCTTTATGCACACCGCGCGAATACGCTGATCTCCGGCGCAAGCCTCATCAAGCTGCCGTATGTGTATTATTGCTGCACGCAGATCGAAGCGGGCACAGCTAAGCTGACCGACACAATGACCTATACGGCGAGCTTTGCGCAGGGCGGCAGCGGAATCCTGCGGAACAAATCCTACGGAACGAAATATACGCTTGCCCAGCTGATGGATTACGCGCTGCGCTATTCCGACAACACGGCATACTATATGCTGGTCACGAAGTTCGGGGCAAAGGGCTTCAATCAGATGGTCAAAGACTGGGGCTATCAGAATATCAGCATTTCCGTTTCCTCGCGGTTTCCGGCGCTGACGGCGGCGTTCATGACCGATGCGGCGGATGTATGCGCAGCGCAATGCGGGCGAATGCTGGGCGAATGCATGGCACGCGCTGGTCAGCTCCGAGCGCAGCTATACGAGAGCGATCATCGGCGGGACGGATGAGATCGCCGTGAAATACGGCAGCATCCCCGATCACTATCACGAAACGGTTTTGGTCAACTGCGGGCAGCCGTATATTCTGGTGATCCTGAGCGGTGCCGTCAACTACAATGCGGATGTGAAATTCGTGCAGAATGTGGCTGCGGCGGCGAAAAAGATCGCGGTGCAGTATAACGGGCAGTAAACGGTTTTTTCTGAATACGGCAACGCGGCACAGGGCTTTTTGCAGTCCTGTGCCGCGTTTTCTGCCGTGTTCCGTGCATAAAAAATCTCCCCGCATTGCGGAGAGATCCTTTTCTGAGTCGAGGTGACAGGACTTGAACAGGACGCCAAGACAGAAAATGTAAGTTAAACAAACTCATTTTACCATACATTATGGGAAAAGTCAAGGTGTTGTTTGAAAAAGCATCCATATCAATCTGAGTATATTGGGTTGGTATGGATGCTTTTTTGTCATTATGCTATATAATATATGTGTCCGCAGGACTACTATATCATAAGGAGCATTCAAATGACAGTGAAAAAGCCTGATATTACCCCTGATTTAGATGTATTGGAATATATGCGCTCGCTCACGCCTATTCAAGACAAGAAATATGAGTGTGTGACTGTGGCTGATTGGACGGTATGTTGGTTGTTACATTACAGCAATAACCTGAAAGATTCCACAAAACTGGAATATCAAAAAACTATTGATCAGCATATTAACCGAGTTCTAGGTAAAGTAAAGTTAAATGAACTGTCGCACGAGGATGTCCAGCTGTTTATTAATAGCCTAAACATGGGTATTGGGATTGAAAATGAGTTAAGTCCAAAAAGTATTAAGAATATACACGGTGTCCTTCATAGTTGCTTAAAAGCTGCTGTTGACTTTGGATATATCACAGCAAATCCGGCTGATAAAATTCGTTTGCCGAAGAAAAACACTCCAGAAGTACAACATCTAGAACCGGATATTTTACATGATTTCTTTGATGCTATTTGCGATCACCCCAAAAAGCTGCTTTTTACTGTGTCTATCTTTACGGGAATGCGCGAAGGAGAAATCCTTGCTTTGACATGGGATTGCATCCGGTTCGAAATCGGAGAAATCTATCTATATCGGCAGCTTTCAAATAAGAATGCCGATAAAGAATACAGATTTACTTCTCTAAAAAATGGAAAGACAAGAATCTTGCGTCCCGCTCCGTTTATTATTAAGCTGTTAATACGATGAAATCAAGCGAAGATGAACTTATGAACAGAATTAGAGCGCGGCTCATTCGCAATGGAAGCGGGAAAGCAATCGGAAAATTACAAGTTAAGCTGGCCGAATCCGAAAAGCACATCCAATCGTTGGAAGCGAAATTTGAGAAGAAAAGAAAGAAGTGACAGAAATGGAACAATATAGTGTCAGCTTGACGCTTGGCAAAGGTAACGTTCCGCATGGCGGAAACATCGAGCATAATAACAGAGCATTTCTTGCTCATAATGTAAACGATGTAAGATCGCCCTTGAATATTTGTTTCACAAGTAAAGACATCGAAGATACTTATCATCAGTTGTTCGATGCCGCTTTAGCCAAGTATAACGAAAAGCAAAAGCAACCATGCAGACGTATTAAAGATTATTATGACCATATCGCTTCCGGAAAAAGAGAGTCTTCGTTCTATGAAGTGATTGTTCAGTTCGGTGATAGCATAACTGCACCTGTAGGTTCAAAACGCGGAGAGGTCGCAAAACAAATGCTGACAGATTATATGAAAGGGTTTCAGGAACGAAATCCTAATCTTCATGTCTTCAATGCGACACTTCACTTGGACGAAGCAAGCCCGCATCTTCACATCGACTTTGTTCCTTATTATACGAAAGGTCGAAAGAATGGTCTTGAAAAAGGTGTGTCAATGAAAGCTGCATTAGAGGAAATGGGATACCGAGCGAAAGGACTAAAAGAGAATCAATTAGTGTTATGGGAACAGTCTGAGAAAAAAATAATGGATCAGATTCTTAAAGCACATGGGTGTACTCGTGAAGATAAACATGTGAAACATAAGCACATGAGCGTGGAAAACTACAAAGCAATGATGAATAAAAAGAGGATGATTCAAAATGCAAGAGCAAGGCTTGGACTGTTGACCGGAGAGAATCAGACGAAGCAAAGTCTTCAAGCTCAACTGGTTGCTGCCAAAGAACGTGTAAAGAATCTGGAAGCAGAAAAGAAATCTCCATACGCTTGCTTCTACTATTCATCAGCTGACAAGCAAGCGTTCGTGCAGGACGCGCTGCGGAAAGAGGGCATCCGATTCCGTGAAACAGATAATGGCTTTGAAGCACAGGAATGCTACACAAGACGTATTCGGGAGATCGAGAAGACCTATCAGGCTCCTGATTCTTCGATTCGCAATCAGCTCCGGGATGATATTGACAGCTTTCTGTATCAATCCAAAAGTTTTGATGAGTTTCTCAAAAAAATGCAGGAAGCCAAGTATGAAGTCAAGCAAGGAAAGTACATCTCTGTTAAGCCGCCTTACGGTCAGAGGTTTATTCGTTTGAAGTCGCTCGGAGATTTTTATGATGAGCTATCGCTTAAAAACAGAATGAAGAAAAAACTGCGTTTCGAGAAACGACTTGACGAAAAGATCAAGGAGCTTGAAACTGCAAAGGCTCCGAATCTTTGCGTGCTCCAAGAAGTTCGCCATTATATTGCAGTCGTGCATAAAGGTGACTTGCCTATCCGAAAAAAAGATAAGGCTTCACCGTATAGCTGGGCAAACGATCAGGAGCTTGACAAGCTGCTGAT
Source organism: Oscillospiraceae bacterium (assembly GCA_017523995.1). Next base: position 6,672 of record JAFWUX010000036.1, read on the forward strand.
GCTGAACAATATGCTCAATCAGGGCATGGACGCTGCCGCGATCCGGAAGAAAGCCGAAGCATTGGAAGCGTCCGCACAAAAAAAAGGCGCAGCACTTGCTGCTGCCGAAAACGATCTCCGTCAATATCTCGAAATGAAAGAGAAGATCGAAATTGTCTTCGAGAAGAAAACTGGCGCATTCACTCTGGAACAGGCGAAAGCAGCCGTTCGCATGTATCCGGATATCAATGCATCGAATTATCGGAATATTGAAAAGGTCATTGAGCCTGCGCAGGAACAGGTGCAGAAACTTTCCGCAGAGCATCAGGCAATCCGTGCGGAACTGAAAGAAGTCACTGACGCTTTAAGCGTGATCGAGAAGGCAACGAATCACACCTTTGTTCAACACTTGCTTGCGGATCAGCGTCGTGTTGCCGCTTCGGAACTGCTTATGAACGGCATCTATTCAGGAGAATCGCTATGAAAAAGAATTACTCCGCACTCTCAGTAAAGCTACTTGCGATTATTGCTATGACGGTCGATCACATTGCTGTGGTCTTCGTTCCGCCAAGCAGTATGCTTTACTACTTCATGCGGATGTTCGGTCGGCTGACCGCGCCGATCATGGCGTATTTTATCGCAGAAGGTTTCCGGCATACGCGCAGTCGAAAAAAGTATCTTCTTCGGCTTGCTGTATTTGGTCTGATCTCGCAGCCATTTTATTTCACCGTCTTCTTCGGAAAAATACCGGATAGTCCGCAGAACTTCATCGGGAACTGGAACGTCATGGTATCGCTGGCAATCGCACTGCTCACTTTGATCGTACTGGAATCCGGCATACCGGAAACGCCGCGTCTGATACTCGTTGCCGTCTGCATTTCGCTCGGACACTTTTCTGACTGGTCGCTGATGATCCCGGTGTGGACCGTAATCTTCTACATCTTCCGGAATGATTTTCGGAAGATGGCAATCCTTTTTGCAGTCGCTTCGGTTGTGCTGCAAACGATAATCTTCGCCAAGAGCTATGACAGTTTTCTTATGTTTACATACCATTACGGAACGCTGTTTGCCCTGGTCCCGATCTGGAAATACAACGGAGAACATGGCAGCGTCCGACACAAAAAGCTGCAACGCTGGTTCTTCTATGTGTACTATCCCGTGCACATGGCGGTATTATTGCTTATTCAAGCCTTGATCGAATGATAGTCGTTCATATGAACTTGACAAATATTATTATTTTCGTTATAATTGAAGACAAAGAAGTATTTTTCCATGGAGGGATGTAATCTTGAACCTCGATCAGTTATTAAAGCTTGAAGGCATCACAGACTATTACATTCTCTGGTATGGTGCTGAGATTGCAGACCAGTATATGAACGATAGTGGATTGCTAAAGGGTACTGTTGATCTACAAAAAGGAAAACCAAAGACTGAAGAACGGATTTATATTTTTTTATCAGGGATTGATAAGAAAACATGTCGTTATCGTTTCGCTGGCAAGTTGCATCCCATCGATAATAACACGATTTATTCTTTTAAACGAGTCAATATACAGCTTGACGATTATGCAGGAAGACTTGTTCTTCGAAGAGAAAACGGATTTAGTTTATATAATAGTGCTACCACCGGAAAGGACTTTATTGTCGAAGAGATTTGGGGAAAAGAGCTTCACAGAACAGTTCGTCCTTTTATTGACTATGATTCCGTTGAGTTATCATTTGATGAATTGAAAGAGGTTATAGAAGGTCATTATTCGGATTATTTCAAAGCCCTTTCCTCAGTCAAAGGCATATACATGATTGTTGACGGAAATACAGGAAAGCTGTATATCGGAAGTGCTTATGGTTCGGATGGAATTTGGGGGCGATGGAACTCCTATGTCAACACCTTTCATGGTGGTAACTTTGAACTAGAAGAGCTCTATCTCGATCATGGTGAAGAGTATTTTCTAAAATTCAAATACATCATTTTGCAGATTTTACCTTTCAAGATATCAGATAAAGAAATAATAGAAATTGAAGCGAAATACAAAAACAGATTCTTAACCAGAGAGTTTGGATTGAATTCAAATTAACTGGTTTGGATATAGAAGAATCATTATGGAGGTATCACCTATGCCAAGCAGAAAGAAAACTGAAATCGCACCTGTTGCCGAAGCCACCGTAGCAATCGCAGCAGAAACCGTCACGGAAATTGCCGCAGAAGCTCCTGACGAGAAACCGGTAAAGAAACCGGCGGCAAAGAAAGCCGCTCCTGCAAAGAAGCCTGCCACTAAAACAACAAAGGCAGCAGCACCGAAAGAAACCGTCAAGATTCAGTTCGGCGCAGACGAGTATGACTACGCGGAAATCAAGAAAGCTGTCGAAGCAGATTACAAGTGCAAGGTCAAGGATAGAATCAAGACTGTCGAAATCTACATTAAGCCGGAGGACAAGGCTGTCTATTATGTTGTCAACAGCGGCTTCACCGATAAGATTGAACTGTAAGAACGAACAGAGAGAACGGGTGGCTCTCGATAGTATTCTAATGCTGTCAATAGGCTTGTTTCTCATACAGTTAACTTTTGCGTTTCATTTTGATTTAATAGGAACAATCGGCAAGATCTCAACTTGCCTGATGAAAAAATAAGAATATATGTCAGGAGAATGTCATATGATAGGATTAAAAAAAACTACATCCGTTTTACTGTCTGCTGTATTGCTCTTTGGAATAGCAGGAAATATGTCAGCTATACCGACCAATGCGGCATCCGTCAATTATCCGGTAAAGCTAAGTACAGTGTTGGCAGACTGGAATAACAAGATGGCAAAAGAGCAGAAAAAATATGAGCATGGAAAATATTGGAATGACATCAACAATCCCAATGGAAAAGAAGGGTATACCGAGACAGCATGCAACCACGACAAGACAATATCCGATTGTTTTGCCTATCATGTTTTAAAACCATTTGATGACAAATTCCCTAGAGTACCAAATCAAACTACTACTGAAAAATACAAACAATGTATGGCTTTCGCGCGGAAGTTGGCAAATGATGTATTCAGAACAGATCATTTTATTCGCTACAACATTGTTAACGGAAAGATCAATTACACAACAGGTGGGTGGAAAGACTATGTTCCACAAGTAGGCGACCAACTTCGGCTGCTTACAGAAGGTTCCGGCGGTCACAGCGTTTTTATTACTGGCATTGATAATGGCAAAATCACTTTTGCGGGATGCAATGGTGACATGAAGACATGCAAGATCGAATGGGGCTGCACGCAGTATTACACGAGTATCACAAACAAAAAGTTAATCGACGTAGACATGGATTATATAAAAAACAATGCAATCTATGTTGAACGCGTAATTCTTGCCGGAGACCTGAATCTGAACGGCAAAATTGACAAGGATGATCTTCCGAAATTCAAATCAGTTATGATTGATTACAAGCATCCAGACTGGAAAATCTATGCAACCGATTACGATGTAAACGGAGACCTAAAAATAAATAGTGCCGATTACACCGCACTGAGCAACTATGCTTCTAAATCCCAAGCCGATGGTTACATAGTCGATTCATTTAGCGCTCCTCAAATGCCATATAACAGTCCTCCGACAGACTGCTTTGTTTATAAAAATGGAATATACAAACGGTTGAAGTATTCAGGTGCAGCATTTATCGGTTCTTTCCTTACAGAAACAACTAATTTCAATGTTGCCGATTATCCGATTGATCCAAGCGACAGACAAACATATTCAGTGGTGGAAATCGGTAAAAATAATTATCGCTATGGAATCGGTGATTCAATGCTAAATAAGCTGGAGTCAATTACAATTCCTCAAACTACAAAAATTATTAATCTTGCCTCATTTGCAAGCAATGACATATCCGCTTTGAAAAACGTGTATTTCTCCGGTACCCCAGCTCTAAAAGCGATTGGATCTAACGCTTTTATGAATTGCAAGAACCTTTCAAGGCTCGATTTGAGCAGCTGCCGTCATCTCACCGAAATAGGGAACTGCGCATTTTACGGCTGCACAAAGTTGTCTCTGATTATGCTCCCGTCCGTTTCTTCTCAACAAGAAGCGACGCTAAAATTTGGCACGACTTCGGAAGTTTTCGACAGCAATCTTTCCTCTACTGTTACCCTTTACTTTAATAATACAAGCAGCTATGAAAGAAAAGTCATCCTTCAGGATAATGACATTTCGCTATGGAAAAGCGGAAAAATCCATATTCTTGCCTCTGGAAAGACAAGAATCATGGATAAGCAGGATAATACGCTTGCTGTAAACCAGTATAATCAACTTGTACAGCTTAATCCCAATAATTGATAACTCTAAATCCTAAACAGAAAGCACCGGATTATTTTTAATTCCGGTGCTTTCAGCTTGTCCACAAAGTAAGCGTAAATCATCCCACGTCCAACACGAACAGACAAAAAGATACCACGCCCAGAATCACTCTGATGGGCGTTGGGGTATTAATGGGAATTAGCGGCAGCTCTATAAAATTTATAAATAGATTACTGCACGATATATTGACAAAGTCGAAATTATCGTGTATACTGAAAATGGTTTCTATTATGCTGCTGATTGAACGATTTCAAATAACAAGACAGGGAGGATTTGTTTATGAAACGAAAAAAATGGATATCGCTGACAATGGCATTGATAATGGTTGGCAATCTGCTCCCGATGCAATTAAAGGCAGATGCCGCATCCATATCGGATGAGGTTCGGGAGGATATCATCGCAATTAATTCGTATCTGCAAGGAATTCTGGTCGGAACAGAAGCTGTTGACATCAACGAAGATGGCTGTATCAACGCGGTTGATTTGACTCTGGCAAAGCGCGATCTGCTGGGCGATAACACGCCCGCACTGAAGCCTTTAAGGGCAGATACATGGGATATTTATCTGAACGAGGAAGCGACCGTCACATTCACTGTGCAGACAGTCAGTATTACAGATCCCGTGATACTGTATGACGAAGCGGACGATGTTCTCGCAGAGATGCATGATGACGGCAAGAACGGAGACAAGACTGCGGGAGACAGTATCTATACAGCGACTGCGGTGCTCTCCTCTGACAAGACAAAAAACGCTGGCTATTATGCTGCTGCCGGAGAGCTGCGCAGCGAGCCCTTTGAGATATGCTTTTATCGGGACATGGAAGATGAAGACATAAGTGGGTTTCTGACTTTGTTCTGGAAAATCTCTGAAATGAGCTTTGATGAAGCATCAGAATTTATCATGCAGTCCGATGAGATCAGTTCCTTTTCGGCCGATGAGGAACTGAAGCAGATTTGGTATCAGAGTGTTTACGGCATCCAGGGATGTTTTGAAGAACCACAGGAATCTGAAGAACAGACACTGGGCTCCGGTGTGCGTATAGATATAAGTGACGGTGGCTATGATTATAAAGCGGCGGAAGAATATATAGAAGCAAATACATTTACACCCGCGCATCCGGATAAAAGAGATGTGATCGTGCTGCGTCCGTTTCAGAAGAATTTGCCTAAACCTGTTTTTTCAAGAGCCGGTGAATTGCTGGCGAATGCTTTGGACGGCTCGCTGACTGAACTCGATGATCAGGATGTAACGCTGGAACAATTAAAAAACCTTGATTCATACGGAACGGTTTTGCTTAATACACATGGTGTACTAGTTGATTCAAACCGGGACGAGAGTATTCCGAGTGTCATTTATCTCCTGACCGGAGAAAGTGTACCCAACGGAAATATAGATATTGCTTTTCCATGGCAGAGTTATTCCGCTGACTTTTGGGCCGGACGAGTAGCCTGTTTCGGTGCTGGCAGCAGTTATCGAATTTCAGTCAGCTATAAATTCTTTGATAAATACTACGCGTCCGGCTCTTTGGATCAGTCATTCTGGTTTTTGGGTGCATGCTATAGTCTGCATAACTATCAGCTCGCGGATACTTTGATCAGCAAAGGCGCCGGTGCTGTCATTGGATATTCTGATGTGACCAGTACGCACTATTGTTATAAAACGATGCTCGAAACAGTGATTAACAGTATGGTATTGAATGCTGAAAATGTCAAGAAAGCCGTGTTAGAATCCAAGGCGCGCTACGGTTATTTCGATCCGTACAATCCTGAGAATGAAATGAGATTCAGGGGACGACCGCATTTCAAGTTGGTAGAAGCAGCCGGAGACAACACAGTGTTATGATACAATAGATAGGTAACAGAGGGGATAGAAAAACAACTTCCAAAATGATATAATGTTAAGTACCACCCAAACACCAATATCAAAAAGGAAGTTGTCTATGAACAGTATAACACAAGAAGCGCACTTTCGTCA
>JAFWUX010000037.1 GCA_017523995.1 Oscillospiraceae bacterium
ACAGGCGGAATATGCGGCGGCAATGAATTTTGAGACTGTATTTCACAAACCGAAAGGAGCAAAAACAATGGAGATGCAGAGAGCAGCCAAACCGGAAAAGCCCGCAACCCTCGGCAATACGCCTTATCAGGTGCTGTGCCGGTCACAGGTGCAGTATTTCAAGGGCTTGAAGCCGCGCCATGCGGAAAACATCGCAAAGCAGCTTGATGCGGACGGCATCGCATTCAGCGGTGTGCGGAAAGATAACTCCGTCACGCTGACCGTCCGCAAGGTCGATGTGCCGCAGTATGAGGCGGCGGTCGCAAAGGTCAAGGCAGGTTATTCACAGGCAAGAAAAGCCGTGCCGCAGCAAGCACAGCGATATTTCGATACGCCGCGCAAGCCGCAGCATCCGGCTTCTGAAAAGAAGCCGCCGAAATCGCCGAAGGATGTGCCGATTGTGACAACTTCCTTTGTGGAGGCACGGCAGAATAACCGTCTGGACGAGCTGTGGGACAGCATCAATGCTTCAAAAGCCTGCCGGGATTTCATCGACAAACATCTGTATGATGCCTATGAAAAACGCGATCTGAAAGGCTTTGTGAAGCAGCTGGAGGAGCAGTTCGGCATGGAGCGCACGATGTATACGCTCGCCGCAACGGTTCAGCTGAAAAGCGAAGACGGACGTTTCACGCCGGAAGTCAAAAAGGAAGCTGCGCGCTTTTCCTTTGAAAGCGATCAGTTCCGTCTGAGATTTCTGACAGAACAGCACCCCGTCCGGCTGAATCATCTCTATGAGGTACTGATCGATCGCACAAAAGAGCTTGCTCAGGCACAGGCGAAGCAGCCGGAATTACCGAAACTCTCGGACTATCTTTCCGGACAGTTTCTGCTGTCAACAGAGCGTGTGTCCGTCCGTGATGATTACCGCGGCATCCCTGAGACGAAATACTTTCATTCCTCGGTCAATGAGTATTTCGCGGACGGCATCGGCTGGCTCAATGAGGACGCCTATGACCGTGAGCAAAAGCTCTCCGGTGAGTCGCCCAATCAGTTTTACAGCAAGGTTTCCAAGATCAACGCCGACTGTATCAATCCGGACGGAGCAGTCAGCAAGATCGACATGACGAGACAGGAGTATGAGCTGATGACCACGCATACCTACGCTCCGGAAAACCGTCAGGCACTCGCAATGGCAAAGGCTAAGCTCGCAGAGCTAAAAGAGGGCGCCGGAATCCGGCAGAAGCCGACGGAACAGTATGCCGTGCGGCAGAGTGCAGATCACCGTTATTCTGTGGTGACGATCAGCGCAGACGGGCTTGTCACGCCGGTCATTCCCGATCTGAAAACAGTTTCTGAAGCAAAGAAAGCATTGCTGGCGCTCTACGAACAGAGAAGCAAGACTGCGCGCTGTGAGCTGGTGCATCCACAGGTGCTGGATGAAAAATCTGCCGCGCTGTATACGGCGCAGGAGGAGCTGCCGCAGAAGGTCTACCGGATTCAGCTCAGCCGTGAAATGAATACACCTGACACGCATTATGTGCAGGAGTACATCAAGAACAGCGATGATAGCTATAAGGTCGGAAAAGTTATGGCGCGCGGCGATTATTTTGCCTGCAATATGGAACTCGGCAGGCTGATTGCCCCGGAGCCGGAAAAGAAGCAGGATCGCTTCATAGAAGCAGTCATGACGGCATCACCGCCGACACCGCCGGCACCCGAAGTACAGGCAGAACAGGCGGCAGCGCCGACACCTCCCTCGCCTTCTGCGGATTTTGCGATCTATCAGCTGAAGGGCGGAGATGAAACACGCGATCTGCGGTTTGAACCCTATGACCGTCTGACGCAGCAGGGGCAAAAGCCGGATATGGCAAACTACGATCTGGTCTATGAGGGCAGCATGGCAGATGTGACAGACAACCCCGACCTGCGGATTCAGCTTGAAGCGATCTTCCGCAAGTTCAATCTGGAACGCCCGGATGATTTCACCGGACACAGCCTGTCGGTCAGCGATGTGGTGGTTGTGAGAGATCAGGCGTTTTATGTGGATTCCTTCGGCTTTAAGCCGCTGCCGGACTTTCTGACACCGGCAATCGCTGCGCCTGAACTGACGGAGCAGCAATAAGGTCGTCTGCGGCAAATGCGGTACACATTATTCCAAGACCGGCGGTAAGAATACGAATAATCCGATGCTGCATTGCTCCAACAGGGCGGTATACGGAACCGAGCACCGCATCAGCGCATACGGCAAACCGGTCGGCTGCGACAACATCTTCATGGTGGAGAACATTCTGAAAACCTGCGTCCGATATGTGCTGGCGTATGTCCGCGAGGAACGCGCGCAGATTGAAAAACAGTTGCTGGCTGATATCCGTGAGATTCAGAAGCACGCCAAGAAGGTCGATGCCGCACCGCTGAAAGCTAAGATTGAGAAGACCTATGCAAAAAAGCAGAATGCAGTAGATTTGATGCTGGAGGGCATCATCTCCAAAGAAGATTTGAAGCGGCAGGTTGAGCAGTATGATGCTGAAATCCGGGAGCTGACTACGCAGATCGAAAACGGAAAGAATATGCGGAATACTCATGATCGGCAGCTCGATGCGATTCGTGAATACATCGCGCAGATCAAGGCGACCGAGGAAATGGACATTGACAGCACGGAGGTCTATGGCGAGGTTGTCCGGGAAATGGTTGTCTATGATGACTGCCGGCTCGATGTGTATCTGCACTGTGTTCCGTTCGGATTCCGGCTGCATTACATCAAAGGGAAAAAGCCGTTTGGAAAGATGCAGATCATCACCGTTGATGAATGCACGACCATTTAACAGCAAATGCCCGTTCGAGGTGAACGGGCATATAATTAGGTTTCTTTTTGGTGCGTAGATATGGCGCAGCTGGTGAAATGTGAGGTTGTATCCGTTCGCCTTCGCCAGTTTTTTCAGGCTTTTCGTGATAAATCGGTAGGTTTGCGGAACAATGAAGTCTTCGGTGCTGCTGTGCGGAACTGCATTGATCAGCGATTGAATATAAGCCGGAACCACAAGCCGACGAGTGGAATTGAAGGTCTTGTTCACATCGCGCACAATATCCTGCCCGCCGAGATACAGCTTGCTGCGCTGAATCGTCAGTACGCCGTCCTTGATGTCGCCGAACTGCAAGCCGCGAACCTCGCTCATACGAAGCGAAAGCCACATGGCCAGCAGGCACGGCAGTTCGATCTCTGTACCGCGAATCATGTGAATGACCTGTTCGGCGGTCGGCAGTTCTTTGATGTTCGGAACTTTCGGCGGCAGCGTGACATTGAAATCCGGACGGACGCCGTACATCTTCAATGCTGCTACGATCAGATTCTTTGCTTCAGCAATCGACTTCCGGCTCATGGTCACCGCATCCTCATTGACCGCTCTCTGCAATGTGAAGCTGTCCAGTTCATGGATGTCAATATCCATGATGCTCTGGAGCCGCTTCTTGAGAATGCTCTCATAGCCGTAGACTGTAGACGGCGACAACACATTCTTCTTGCTGTCGATGTAGCCGCGAACGGCTTGTGCAACGGTGAATTTGCTCCGCGCCGTCTGCACGGTTTCAAGGAATTCAGCAGCCAGCATCTCCGCCTGCCATCTGGTCGGCGCAGTGATCGACTTCTTCATCTTCTTTCCGTCAGCGTTCGTGCCGAGGAATACCTGCACCCTCCAGTTGCCGGAGGGCATTTGTTTTGCATTTGCCATAGTATACTCCTTTTCTCAAGGCATACACCATAGCCCTCGCTATCAGTATACACCATTTTCCTGAAAAAGTAAAGTATAATATAAGATGATTACAACCACATCCTGCGTGTAGGCGTGTATAATCGTTTGTATCGCAAAATTGCGCGTGTGAAAAAGCGTGTTGTTTAGCGTGTCATACACGATTTTCTACACGCCGGATATGTTTCATTCAAGCCGTTTACACGCTTACACGCGAAAGAGATACGATCCCTTTTATTCGTGCTGTTTATTCAAGAGTGCAAGGATGCAAAAAATCTTTGTCTTTGCATTCTTGCATCCTTGACCGCTGCTTTTCCCTCCTTACCGCCGTCCACGTTCCTCATATCGTAATCATTTGTCTGTCTGAATCGGTATCACCTCATCAAAAGAATCGCAGAAAGGGTTCGGGAATTCTCCCGACTGCGGAGCAGGGAGCATGACAGAGTAAAAATGATTTTTCGGAAACTGTCATGTGCCTGCCGTCAAGGTTGCAGACTTTGCCCATGAAATGAAACGAATGTGAAATGCTCCTGTTTTGAAAACCCGAATCGGGTTGTCGAAACGGATAATGGGTAGCACCTATCTGTTGGGGCACTTTTTGAGCGCTTTCACACAGTTTTCACATCGTTCTTTGCGATATGAGCTGTTGTCTGTGTGATACTTCTCGAATATTTTGAAACGGTTTTTGAAATGCACTCCGATGAACCGCAAAGTATTTTTTATCATAGTTCATCACTGTGTTATAAACGGGTGTGATTATTTCGGCTGGTCAAGTAACGCTTGGAAGAATGCGTCCAGAGCATAACCGATTCTTTTTATCACGGAAATGAAACAGCTGCTGAACTCAAATGATGCTTTTATACTACGGAACAGATGTTCTTTCTGCATTATAGCAAACATTAGTTTCGATGTCAAGGGGCTAAAAACACGATGCGCAGAATTTTACACATTGCCTTTATGACCATGATTTGCCTGAATTGCGTGAAAACGCACTGTGATCGTTTTGTGAACATCGTTCCATTCTTTGAAGCGCTCTGAAAAAGAAAGCAACGGTTAGCCCTATCTACTTGTGTAATGATTATTGCTTCACTGTTCTCTTTTTATTCAGTCAGTAACGGATCAACAAACAAACTGCCGCTTACAGAAACCTACCGATACATTCCCCAATATCCGTATTGCACGCCCGTTTCCGGCCGGGCAATACAGACTTGGGCGCTCCGCTGCATCCCTGGGCGTTTCCAAACCCCTTGACACATATCGCATAAACAGAAGCAGCCGCCGGCATTTTTGCACACCGGCGGCTGTTCTGATTTATTTGTCATGAAGAATCTGTGTATCAATCGAGCTTTGCGATTTTGCGGAGGATTGCGGTCACATCATCAAGATCAATATTGCCGCTGCCATTCACATCAGCGTTTTGCTTGCCCTGTTCGGTGATGACAGCTGTGCTGTCCTCTGTGCAGAATCGGGCAAGGAGAACCGCATCCGAGACATCAATCGTATAATCAAGGTTGACATCACCGAGTTCCGGCGGCGATGTTACCCATTTGCTCGGCATTTCGATCCAGATGCCAAAATCAACACCTGCGTATTTATCAAGGTAAGCTGCCATGTGCGCAGCCTTGATTATATCCGGATTTGTTCCTGCCTGTTCAGGATCTCTCGGATAGAAGTCATCATCAAGACGAAGAAGATATCCGGCATAATAATCCCCTCCGGTATCATAAAGGGGACCGTTGAAACCGCTTTCATCTCCTGCATTGACCTCACAGATGCCCAGTCCGAGTGCTTCTGTGACCATATTCTGCGGCGGCGGATTCCACTGTTTCTCTATAATATCGAGCGGACTGTAGTCACGCGTGGCTCTATAGCTGCTGCCGACGCGCTTTGCAAGAGTGCCGAGCGAACGGTTCGGTAATGACAGGAATACTGTCGCATTTCCGGCGTCAAGCGGAATGCTGTATTTTTTTGCAGCAGCTTCGATTTCATCCTCCGTAATTGCATCATAGTTTGCCTGCTCCGCAAGGAAATCAACATCAAACTGATCGCCGAAGCCGACTGCTTCCCCGTGTTCAGATACCGGCTGATAACCGTATTCCTGATACAGCTCCAGATAGATCGGAGAGAACACTGCGGACGGCTCTACGGCAGGTTCGTCAACACAGTTCAGTTTCATCGTCAGCAGATCACCGATACCGGTTTCAGTCATTATATTCGGATAGTGCGCTGCAATCCATGTCTCGATATTGGTCTGCATTTCGGGATCATCCTCACAGCGGTAGCCCAGCACATTTGCTCCGTTGACATTGCCGAAATCAGAATAATACCGGAAACTGACAATGTCAGGATATGTCCGGCGCAGCTTTGCATAAAACTGCGATATTTTCCTGTATACTCCGCCAGGTTCAGTTTCTCTGCCCTCTATGGAATAGTAGCAGACCGGAGTCTCGGGCGTTCCGTCCAGCTTCGTGTCCTTATCTCCTCTTTGAATGGTTGCATACGGAAGTTCTGCTCTAATCCATTCATCCAAAGCATCGGCTTTGTCATTTGGCACCTTTACGGCAAAAACCGCACCGGCAGTGTCACGGCTTTCCACCCAGATTGCGCCACTGTCGCTGAGATAAAGGCTGCTTTCGCCGATTCTGGTAAAAGCTCCAAGCTGCGAACGGACTGCGGCAGCCGGCACGGCAGTCAGCATTCCGGCAGCGGTAAGAATGCCGGTCAATGCGGCAAACAGTTTTCGGATTGTTTTCATAGGTCATCCTCCTTTCGCGGAATGTAAATGATTTCGGGCTCTTGTTTTGATGCATCTGCAAAGGCAGCGGCATCCGTTGTGACGGATACATCTGCTCTGACTTCCTCAATGTGTCCTTTCAGATTCTCCGGAAGATCGAGTTGAAGCTCAACAGTTTCTTCGATCAGCGGAATCCCATCAGCAGGATCATATTCCAGCCGTAAAAACTGCAATGACAGAATCCTGCCGTCATACTGACCGGAGAGCAGTACTGCGTCCGCAGTAATGTCATAAAACAAAACGGAATAATAATCAAAGTAATCAACGATCTTTGCTTTCGGTTCTTCTGAAACAGGCGGCGTGACCGGTTCATCGGGTGATTCCGGTGTGCCGGGCGGTGGGGTATCATCGCCGCACATATATTCTCCGCCGTTCGGGCGTTCCGGAATGCTGCGTGTATATTTCCTGATGGTGATCGGAATTGTCTGTTTCGGCAGTGCAGTTGTTTCGGTTACTTCCGCAGAAATTGTTGTCTGCTTTGTCACAATGACCGGCTCAGTTCCCGACTGCGAAACCGGCGCTGCATCCTGTTTCGTTATCGCGTCAGTGACCGTCTCTGCGGCAGTCTGACTGACAGTTTCCGCAGTTGTCCGGTGTGTCGTTTTCATACTGACAGCAGTCGTATACATGGTCACGGCTGTTGTCTCGGCGGTATTCTGCGCAGTCGTTTCCGTTGTGACGGTTGCAGCAGGCGGCTCCGTGATCTCCGGTGCCTGCATCCGCAGCTTCGGGTAGACTGCCGCAGCGATCAGCAGAACGATACACGCAGCCGTCGCAGAGATCCGATACCAGCGGATCGGCTTGCTGTGCGGTTCAGCAGCGGATTCGATGAACGAATCGGGAATATCGGTGAGGATCTCAGAAAATGTGATCGGATTCACAGCAACCCCTCCTTTTGCAGATATTTTTGCAGCCGCTTTCGC
>JAFWUX010000038.1 GCA_017523995.1 Oscillospiraceae bacterium
CATTTATGTGAAATATAGCAAATACGTTCTTTTTCATATTGTTCCAAAAAAGGGATTCTTAAGGGCTAGTAGCCCTTAAGCGGGAGTTTGAGGGCAGAGCCCTCAATATAAATCCGTCGGAGACACTTTATCTACAAGCTGGGAATCCCCGAATCACGGGGATTCTGCTTTTATAGCTGTTCCTTGATGCGCTTGATCGCAGCCTTTTCCAGCCGCGAGACCTGCGCCTGCGAAATCCCGATTTCCTGTGCAACCTCCACCTGCGTCTTCCCTTGCCAGAAGCGCCGGCGGAGGATGTTTTTTTCTCTGTCGCTGAGGGAGGCGAGTGCGTCCCTGAGCGCAAGCTCGGACATCCACGAAGATGCGGCACTGTCCGGATCGCCGATCTGGTCAATCAGGCAGAGCGGATCGCCGGAATCGGAATAGATCGGCTCATAGAGTGAGACCGGATCGCTGATACTCTCCATTGCCGTGACCACATCGCCGCGCTCCGCCCCGAGTGCATCCGCAATCTGCTGGACAGAGGGCTCTGTCCCGAGTTCTGCCGTCAGCTTTTCGCGTGCCTGCATCGCTTTGTAGGCGAGATCCCGCAGCGAACGGCTCACGCGCACTGCATGATAATCGCGCAGATGCCGCCGCAGCTCGCCCGCAATCATCGGGACGCAGTAGGTCGAAAACCGGACATCCTTTGTCAGGTCAAAATTATTGATCGCCTTCATCAGCCCGATTACGCCGATCTGAAAGAGATCGTCCACATCCTCGCCGCGCCCCGTGAAGCGCTGAATGACGCTCAGCACCAGCCGCAGATTCCCGAGGATCAGCTTTTCGCGCGCCTCGGCACTGCCGGTCTCCTGCATTTCGCGCAGCAGCGCCATTTTCTCGGATTCGGTGAGCACAGTCAGCTTCGAGGTATCGAGCCCCGCAATCACAACCTTCTGATATGCCATGTTCCGCATCTCCTTTGCATGATTTGCTGTGAGTATGCGCGGAAATGCGTTGTTTTATTCAGAAGGCGCAGTTCTATGCGGCGCGGCGGATGCATAGAATATCCCAGAACAGAGAACACGGGAGGAGCGATGCGGATGGAGGAGACAGTCGGTCGGGAGCAGCACAGCGCGGTGCTCGAAAACCGCGAAAAACTGATGCTTTCCGGTGTGACATCGGTGGAGAGCTTCGATGACCGGACCGTTGTGCTGTATACGCGGCTCGGGGAGCTTGTGATTCTCGGGCGCGGCTTACAGTTGGAGCAGATGAGCATAGAATCCGGCGAGGTGACCGTTTCGGGCGCGGTGCAGGCGCTCCGCTACAGCGACCGTGACCGCAGTGCGCCGCAGGGATTTTTCGGGAGGCTGCTGCGCTGATGGATACGCATATCACGGTGCAGGAGGAACTGCTCCGGCTCGGGCAGAGCGTGCTGCTCGGGATCGGCTGCGGCATCTGCTATGATGTGTTCCGGATTCTGCGCGCGCTGATCCCGCACGGATGGCTTGCTGTTTTCTTAGAAGATGCGCTGTTTTCGTTTCTGGTCTGCTTTGCGTTTCAGGTGGATGCGTGGTCATTCTGCGGCGGGGTGCTCCGGTGGCAGCAGCTTTGCGGCATGGCGATCGGGGCGGCGGGCTATCTCATGACAATCGGGCTTGTCACCGCGCGGATGCTCTGCAGGCTGCGGATGTTCCGGCAGAAAATCGCACATCTGTTCCGGCAACTCTGCGAAAAACACGGTGAATCAGAAAAATTTTCCGAAAGCCCTTGACGGATTCCGTTCTTTGCGGTATAATAAATCTGTATCCGTATCGGAAACAGAAAAACAGAGAACGGAGAAAGGACCATGGAGCGAAATAAAGGATCACGACGCGAAAACGCCAGAAAGCGCAGACGCGCCGTGTTTGACTGGATCGTATTCCGGCTTGTTGCGCTCATTCTGCTGATTGCCTGTGTGATCTCGTTTGTTTCGACGCAGGCGACACTCAATCAGAAGCGGCAGGAGCAGGCAGACTTGGAATCTGCGATCGAAGAAGCGCGCGATGAATATCTGGAGCTTGAGAAGTTCGTTGATACCGACGATCTGGAAGGATATATGGAAAAGGCAGCGATTGAGGATTACAACTATGCCTATCCGAATGAGCGCCGTTACTATGACACTTCCAGAAATTGATTGCGCGGTCAGCAGAAAGGGTTTATATGCAGCTTGAAATCGGACAGGTCTATGAGGGCACCGTCACCGGCATTACGCAGTACGGCGCATTTGTTGAGGTGCATCCGGCGGATTCGGAGCGTGTGACCGGCATGGTACATATCTCCGAGATTGCCGATACATTCGTGAAGGATATCCATGATTTCCTGCACGAATCGGATACCGTACAGGTCAGAATGATCGGTGTCAATCCGCAGGGAAAGATCAGCTTTTCACTGCGTCAGGCAGCGGAGCAGAAGCAGTCTGCGGAGGAGAGCCCGAAGCAGCAGGTGCCGCGCCCGAAGCGCAAGGAGACACCGCGTCCGCGCGTCTATGAGCCGAAGCCTGTCATTCCGCAGTCCGAGATGAGCTTTGAGGATAAGCTGCTGCACTTCAAACAGGCGAGCGAGGAGAAAATCTGTGACCTCAAACGCGGCAGCGAGCGCAGAGGCGGCTCCAGAAGCAGAAGATCATAATACAGCAGAACAAGCGCCATCGTATCTCTGATCCTGCGGTCGGATATACGGCGGCGCTTTTATTTGTTTGAGACGAACGGAGAAGAAACATGCAGGTGATACAGGATCAACAGTTATACAATGCGCTCTGGGACAGGGTGTATCAGGATTTCGGCTTTCGTCCTGCGGAGACGGCGTGGCTGAATCTGCCGCAGCCGAGCAGGAAATACCGTGCAGCCGGTGTCTGGACGGAGACGCAGGAGAAAACCGTCAACAGCATATTTGCCGGTCTCGGCATCGAAAATATGTATGCACTCGACTGGCAGCATGACTGCTTTGTCTTCTCGCCTCAGGAGAATATCCCCTGCGGCTTTTCGTATTATGATGCGGAGCGGGACTGCAATGTGTACTTCCCGAGCTATTATCCGGACGGGGACTATTTCTTTTTTCTGTCGCAGGATTTCTCCTGCGGCTTGTTCGGGCATCCGCGGCGCAGTGAGATTTGTGTCATGGGTGAACCGCTGATCGAAGCGTTTGAGAATCTGAAGGAACAGCTGGGTCTTTCGGATGTGAATGAGGGAGCATAACATGGAGGATTTTTTTCGGAAGCGGCTGGCGGATCTTGCCGAGCAGGCTGACCGCACCTGCCGCTTTACCTTTACGGACTTCCTGACCGAAGCCGAATATGCGGAATTCTGCACGGTACGCAGTCAGCTGCCGCACTGCGGGGTCTCGGTCTCCGGCGGCTATGAGAATGCCGAGCGTGTGATGCTGCGGTTCGGCGATCCGGAGCAGCTCGGCTATGAGGAGCCGTTCCCGATTGTCTGCATCTGCATCGCGCCGCTGCAGGAGAAATTTGCGGACAACCTGACGCATCGCGATTTTCTCGGTGCGCTGATGCATCTCGGGATTGAGCGCGGCGAGATCGGCGATATCCTCGTGCAGGAGAAATCCGCATATGTGTTCTGCCGTGAACCGATGGCGGAGTACATCTGCCGGAATATTGAGCGCATCCGGCGCACGAGCGTGAAATGCACTTTGACCGATACGCTGCCCGAAGGCACCGGCACGAAAACGGAACAGATCAGCGTGCAGGCGGCATCCGAGCGCATTGACGGCGTAATTGCGAAGGTGTATCACATCTCGCGCGGGGACTGCAATGTGCTGTTCCGGAGCGGCAAAGTCTTCCTTGACGGCGCCCTGCTCGAGAACAACAGCCATATGCTCAAAGCGGGCGAGAAGGTCTCTGTTCGCGGCTGCGGCAAGTTCCGGTATGCGGGCGTCTCCGGCAAAACGAAAAAGGGGAATCTTGTGCTGACAATCGAAAAGTTTGTATAACAACAGCCGCTCGATCTGCGTATTGCGCAGAATTGAGCGGCTCAGGCTGTCGAAAAAGGTATCGCTGCGCGATGATTATAATGGGGCGCTGCCCCATACCCCGCCAAAGGGATACTATCCCTTTGGAATCCCATTTATGTGAAATATAGCAAATACGTTCTTTTTCATATTGTCCCAAAAAAGGGATTCTTAAGGGCTAGTAGCCCTTAAGCGGGAGTTTGAGGGCAGAGCCCTCAATATAAATCCGTCGGAGACACTTTATCTACA
>JAFWUX010000039.1 GCA_017523995.1 Oscillospiraceae bacterium
GCATGAACCCCATCGCCTGTACAAGGTTGAATTCACGTACCGACCTACACCTTTGCCAAACCGGTCATTCCGTCTCTTGTCCGGTTCGCAGCACCCGTCTATTACCAATTAGAAATGAGAAATTGTGGTATGCGCTTCGCGCATGGATCTATAAAGTGAGGAGATAGAAGTGAGAAGTGAGGAGTTGCGGTGTCCGCTTCGCGGACAATCTTAAAAAGTGAGAAGATAGGAGTTAGAAGCGAGGAGTTGCGGTGTCCCATAGTTTCATGCGAAACTGGGGGCATATTTATAATTATTTACAATTGTTTATCATGAAGGGAACCGTAAAATTTGTGTGCTCCTCTACTAAGGGGTGCCAAATCGGCAAAAGTTTGACGGTTGCGTGCAACTTTTCAAAAAGTTTGCGCAAAGATTTATATTTGATACTGCTTTTTGTGCAAAAGCCGCTGAAGCGGGCATTTCGCCCATTTCAGCGGCTTTTATAATTATATGTTTTACTTTGATTGGGACAATTGCTTTTATCCTTTCAATTGACCGATTCAAACTTTAGCCCAGCGGATGCA
This sequence comes from Oscillospiraceae bacterium, assembly GCA_017523995.1. The sequence goes on from JAFWUX010000039.1 coordinate 564, forward strand.
GGCAATGCCTGCCCCTGCGTGCAATCAAACCACATTCCGCAGGACGGAATATGCAATCCAGAACAGCAGCACGCCGATCCAGAATCCCGCGGTTCTCGGAATCAGCGTCTTCGGTCTGCCGAGCGCCTTGAGCCACATCTCCGCGTAGCGCAACACCGCCAGCACCACCCCGAATATCAGCAGCGCATTCTGCCGCAGCGCCTCGGCAAAATCCAGACGGCACAAAGCCAATACCGCATGCGTCATGCCGCAGGATGGACACTGCCACCCCGTCAGTGTCCGCAGAATGCACGGCGGCACCCACCGGATCACATACTGCATATACAGATTCTTTGCGATCAGCAATCCGCCTGCCGCAGCAAACGGCAGCAGACAAAGCAGCGTGATCTGCTGCCATTTTTTCAGTATCAGCTTGTGTTTCATATAGCGAGCCTCTCTCCGGTCGGATTCTGGTTTCTGATAATCAGAAAAAATATATCGAAAAACGATAAAAAACTATTGACAAACAGAAATTTATGTGCTATACTAGGTTCAACAACACAAAGGAGCGTGTGAACCATGAATCAAAAATGGAACTCTGAAAAATCGCTGTTTCTCTCCCGATGCCTGACCATTGCAACACTGGCGCTCGGCATCGCATCGCTGTTCTGCATTCCGGTCATCACGGAATGGTATGATGCGGTTTCCGGTGAGGAACCGATCCACATTGTCCTGAACATTGTGCTCTATCTCAGCGCAATCCTCGGTATTCTCGCACTCTGGCAGCTGCGCGCACTGCTCAACCGCTTTGCAAAGCAGCAGGTTTTCGTCACGGAGAATGCCGCCTGTTTCCGCAAGATCGCGTGGTGCTGCTTCGGTGTGGCGCTGCTCTGGCTCATCCTGACATTCTGGCGGTTTCTCGCATTTTTCGTTGCATTCATCGCGGCGTTTGCAGGACTGCTGCTGCGCGTCATGAAGAACATGCTGGAGGCTGCCGTCGAGATGCGCGAAGAAAACGATTACACCATCTGAAAGGAGCGGAGCATTATGCCGATTATTGTCAATCTTGATGTGATGATGGCGAAACGCAAAATCTCCGCCGGAGAGCTTGCCGAGCGCGTGGACATCACACCGGCGAATCTGTCCATCCTCAAAAACAACAAGGCGAAGGCGGTGCGGTTCTCGACATTGGAGGCAATCTGCCGTGAGCTTGATTGTCAGCCGGGGGATGTTTTGGAGTATGTCAAAAATGAATGATTCAGCGTGCGCGATATGCCGGAAATGGGGGCGGACACTGTCCGTTAGCAGCCGGGGGATGTTTTGGAGTATGTGAAGAACGAGTAATTCGCTGTCCGCAATCTGCCGGAAATGGCGCGGACACTGTCCGTTGGCAGCCGGGGGACGTTTTGGAATATGTGAAAAACGAGTAATACGCTGTTTATGTGAAGAACAGGGAATATGCAAGGGGGGCATAACGATGGGGTTATTTGCAGCATTCGCTGTGCTTGCGCTGCTCAACACGGCTGTCTGTTATGCACTGTACCGTCTGGCAGCATTCTTTCAGCAGAAACACTGGGAGCAAAGCACGATCGGCGGCATGCCGGATCTTCCGAAGCTGCGGCGCAGATTTTTCATCTTCTTTCTGCTGTCGCTGCTCCTCGCTGCATGGTTTGTCACATCACTCGCGGATTTTCCTGCTCAGCGCTGAACACCGCAAAGGAGGGCTTTTATGTATCAGCACAACGGCATCACCTATCTCAGCGAGGAGGAATACCGCCTCGCAGAACCTGATCTGCTCCGGCAGGCGCGTGAGAAAAAGAAACGCAGAAAAATCGCGCTGCTCATTGCTGCCGTTGCAGCGGTTTACCTGCTCCTGCTGGGATACACATGCGCGGAGCTTCTGCGGGAAGCCCGATGGCACGCGCATCCGCATGAGCATAACGAATCCGCTGCATATTCCGACACACTTCCGAATTCTGAGTCCTAAAACGGAAACACGGACATCCGAGGAGGTATCGTCATGTATATCAAGCTCATCCAGCCCGCCATGATCAAGCGCCCGATGGATACTGACCTAAAGCTCCATATGGCGCCGCCGCTCGGGCTCCTGACCGTTGCCAATATCCTGCGCGGCGAACACCGCATTGTACTCGAAAACGAGAATATCGAGCCGATCTGCTATGACGATCACCCCGATCTCGTCGGGATTTCCGTCACGGTCGATACCCTGCCCCACGCCATGCAGATCGCAAAGCGGTTCCGCAGGCGCGGCGCAAAGGTGATCGCAGGCGGCATCCACATCACAACCGCCTATGAGACAATCCCCGAAAACGCCTTCGATGCGCTGTGCATCGGGGCGGCGGAGGGCACATGGCCGGATATCGTCCGCGATGCTGAAAACGGCTGTCTCAAAAAAATCTACAAATGCAGCGGAAAGCTGCGCGGCGAGGACATCGTCTCCCCTGCCTATGATATGATCGACCGCGGCAAATACCTCTATACCAGCGTGATTCACACAAGCCGCGGCTGTCCGTTCCGCTGCGATTTCTGCTACAACAGTGCAAAATCGCACCACTTCGTCAACCGACCGATTCCCGATGTGCTGCGCGAGATCCGGCAGGCAGGCACCAGACATATCATGTTCATCGACGATAACTTCGCGGGCAATCCGCAGTGGACAAAGCAGTTTCTCAAAGCCATTCTGCCGATGAAGCTCAAGTGGCAGGCAGCGGTCTCGATCAACGCGGCAAAGGACGGCGCGCTGCTCGATCTGATGCGGAAAAGCGGCTGCCAAAGTCTGTTCATCGGATTCGAGAGCATCAATCCGGAATCCGTGCAGAATGTCCACAAGGTGCAGAACAGCACCCGCGAATATGAGCAGGCAATCGAGGCAATCCACAAACGCGGCATCATGATCAACGGCAGCTTCGTCTTCGGGCTCGACGGCGACACGCCCGAAACCTTTGACGCAACCGTCGATTGGATTGTGAAGAACCGCATCGAAACGGTGACCTCCCACATTCTGACGCCCTATCCCGGCACGGCGCTCTATGACCGCATGAAAGCGGCGGGGCGCATTACCTCGCATGACCTCTCGCTCTACAACACCGCGCATGTGGTCTTTGAACCGCGCGGCATGACTGCGGATGAGCTGTACAAGGGCTATCTGCATGTCTATGACAAGGTCTACAGCCTGAAAAATATCCGCAGGCGGATGCCGGAGACAAAATCCCAGCGCATCCCCTATCTGCTGTTCAATCTGCTTTACCGCAAATACGGCAGGTTCACTGATTTCATCTGCAAATGCATCACCTATCAGCGGATGGGAAAAATCGGGGAGCTGCTCGCAAAATACATGTAAAGGAGCACAACCATGGATGACTTTACACCGCAGACGCCGTCCGTTTTGCAGGCGCCGGTTTATCCGTATCCGCAGACGGCGGTGCAGAAGAAACAATGGGATTTTCAGCCGCATGATGCAGTGTTTGCGCTGCTCGCGCTCCTGCTCGGACTGCTCTTTGCACGCTATGCGCTGCTCTATGCAGACGGCTTTTTCACAACCGGCTGCTTTCTGCTGCTGTATCTTGTCAGTGCGGTCTATATCCGGAAATCGGGATACAAACCGCGTCCGGTGCAGCATGTGCTCGGCGCTGTGATCTGCGCTTTTACGCTTGTGTTCTCGCTTTCTGCATCGCCGCTGCTGCACGGGCTCTGCTTTGTTTTCCTGACCGCGGCAATCGTCTGGCGGACACATGCGGTCTGCGGCGGCAAGGGGTTTGTCACGCGATTCTTCCCGATCGACCTCGCCGATTCGCTGCTCGCAAAGCCGTTCAGTCATTTTACTGCGGCGCCGCATGCGGTCGCTGCCCCGATGAAAAAGAACTCCGCGGCAACTGCGGTCAAGACGATTGTGATCGGATTGCTCGTGACAATCCCGCTGACAATCGCGGTCGCGGCACTGCTCGCAAGCGCGGATTCCGCCATTGCGGATATGTTTGAATTTCTCGGCGATCTGCCCGCCGTTGATACAATCCGCTTCTTCTGGCAGATTGTGTTCGGCATCCCGCTCGGCATGTGGCTCTTTGGCATGCTCTGCAGCGCCGCAAAGCGCAGAGAAATGCCGTTCCCCGAGGACGCGGACTACGCCGAAAAGCTCAGCGGTCTGCGGGTGATCCCGAATCTCGGGCTCTATGCCGGTGTCACGCCGATCTGCCTGCTGTATCTGCTCTATGTGTTCACGCAGACGAACTATTTTCTCTCCGCATTCGCAGGCAGGCTGCCCGAGGGCATGCTCTATTCCGAATACGCAAGGCGCGGATTCTTTGAGCTCTGCGCGATTGCGGTCATCAATCTCATCGTGATTCTGGTGCTGACAGGCTGCGCGAAAAAGGGCGGCGAGCACCGCACCAAGGCGCTGACCTTCTACGCGTTGCTGCTCTGCGGCTTTACGCTGTTCATCATTGCGACGGCACTGGCAAAAATGATGCTCTATATCCACGCCTACGGCATGACGCAGCTCCGTGTCTACACAACATGGTTCATGGTGCTGCTCGCTGCGGTCTTTCTGATTCTGCTGGTGCGGCAGTTCGCTGCAAAACTCCCGACCGCTGCAATCCTCTCCGGTGTGTTTATCGTGCTGTTCGCAGGGCTCTGCTTCGGACGCCCCGATGCGATGATCGCGGAATACAATCTCAGCCGCTGTGCTGCGGGGACACTTCAGAATCCGGATCTCAACATGCTCTGCGGGCTCTCTGAGGATGCCTACATTGTCATTGCGCACTATCAGGATATGCTCGAGCGCGAGGGCATCTGGGATGACTATTACAGCAGGGCGGAAGACAAGGTCAAAGTTGACTATATCTATGACAAAGACCGCAGCTGGAATCTGCCTGCACAAATCCTGATTCAGCAAATCCATACAGATACAACGAGGTGATACAATGAACATCAAGAACATTCTGCTCGACCTGCTCCGCGGCGCTGCTGCCGCCCTGCTGATGGGACTGCTCGTCTGCATTGCACACGGCGGCATCCTCTGGATCACGATCCTTGCCGCTGCCGTCTTTCTGTTTCTCGCGGTGCTGCTGCTGCAATCCGCAAGCACCGGACGCCGTCAGCTGAGAAGCATCGCTGCCATTCTGCTGTTTTTCCCGGCGCTCATGCTCTATGGCAAAAGCGGTTTCGCAGACTTTTGCTTTGATCTGATGCATCCCGCCGGTGCGGAAGTCGCAATCGGGGATGCCGTGCAGATGGTATTCATCATCCTGCCCGGCGTCGGGATTCTGCTGCTGCTGGCTGTTCTGCTGGCGCGGATTGTCTCGAACAGACAGACGCCCGCATCACCGCGCGAAGCCACCCATGCAGATGATTCCGGTTTTCCGGCTGCATAATCAAAAAGCAATATTGATCGCATACATCACAGCAATTTGAAAGGAGTCAACCATGATCAACAAAAAAGCCATCCTCGCTGCCGCGGCAGGCATCCTGCTGTTTGACGGCTTTGCCCTCGCGGCTGCACGCACCTTTGCGGACAAGCAGGCGGAAAACAGGCAGCCTTGCATTACTCTCAATGATTATCAGACCGCGACGGATACCGTTGTATCGGTGGATGATCTCTGCTGTTATGAAAATATCCCGCGCATGTACATCACATCGGCGAACTGGCAGGACGGCAATCCGGAGCTGCCGGTTATCACGGATGACGGACAGGCGCTCCTGATCGGAGACCGGTGCGGCGTCATAGAAGTGACGCTTGCCTCGAATCCTGACTGGATCATGCCGGATAATACGGTCAGAGTGACCGTGGGGACGCCCGAATGAAGCGCCGCGTCCGCATCGGTATGGCGGCTGCATCCGCGGTGCTGCTCGGCATCGAGATTCTGATCGGGATGTTTGCGCACGGCTGGGTGCGCGATCAGCTCGGGGATATCCTCGTGGTGATCCTGCTGTATACGCTATGGCGCACGGTCTCGCCGGAAAAGCCGAAGCTCGCGCTGCTGCTGCCTGCCGGAATCCTGCTGTTTGCATACTGCGTGGAATATTTGCAGTTCTGGGGCTTCTGCGACAGGCTGCACATCACAAACCGGCTGCTCCGCATTATCATCGGGACGGGCTATTCAAACAAGGATATACTGAGCTATACTGTCGGGATTCTGCCGTGCATCCTCTGCGAAAATCTGCTGCGCCGTCCGGAGCCGGAGCAGGGCAAGGGAATCTATCTGCCGGCAATCCTGACCGGTCTCTGCGGTGCGCTCTGGATGATGAGCCTGCTGCTGCACCTCGGCGCCTACCCCGTCCGGCTGCATCCGATCGCATTTCCGGTGTCGCTGGTCTGCGGTATGACAGCAACGATTCTCTGCATTGTCTTCGCAGCTTTGCTGACGCACCGCATCGGACAGGCAGCGGTACCGAAAAACGGAAAACGCCTTTGCACCCTGATTCTCTGCGCCGCTGCGGTTCTCGCAGGACTGCCGCTCTGGAAGGATGCCTTTGCACTCGGCAGATTGATCGTGCAGCGCCTCTGACGGAATACAACTGAAATCAGCCGCGAAATCGAAGCTGTTACGCTGGATTTCGCGGCTGTGTCTTATTCTGCATCCGGATCGGCAGATTCCACCGTCTCGAGATTGTCGATCTCCGGATAATCCTCCGCAGATTCCTCAAGGGTATCCTCGCCCTCGGCGGTCTGCACCTCGAACAGATCCTCCGCCTCGCTGCTCGTCGGGAGCGGCGGCAGATCGGCAAGCGACTGCATCCCGAATGTCCGCAGAAAATGCGCGGTTGTCCGGTAGGTCACGGGTCTGCCGGGGACTTCGATGCGTCCGGCTTCTTCGAGCAGTCCGCGCTCGACAAGCGTGTTGACAACCGAGCCGCTGTCCACACCGCGCACGCGCTCGACAAAGCCCTTTGTCACCGGCTGATTGTATGCGATGATCGTCAGCGCCTCCATTGCCGCATTGGAAAGCGGCGTGTTGCGCTTGACCTCGAGCGCTGCACGAATCTGCTCCGCAAAATCGGCGCGCGTGGTGATCTGCCAGCTCTCGCCCAGCGTCAGGAGCTGCAGGCCGCTGCCGGATTCCTCCAGCGCGGTCATCAGTGCTCCGGCTGCTGCCGTGATCTCCTCCGCGGTCACACCGAGCGCCTCCGCAAGACGGTCGGTTTCCATCGGCTCTCCTGCCGCAAACAGCACCGCTTCCAGCGCGGCGCCCAGATATTCCAGTTTCATATTACCGTCCTTTATTTGCCGCCGAACATCGTTTCAAGCATATCGTTGACACGCTCCATGTGCATGCCGCGCGAGCCCTTGATCAGAAAGCAGATCGGGATGCCGGCATGCGTCCGCAGCACCTTCTCGAGTGCCTCGATCAGCATATCCTGCTCCGGCACCGCGCAGACTGCGTCGCCGTATCCTTCCGCAAAATCCTTATAATTTTCGCCGCAGAAGAACGCCGCATCCGCATACTTTCTGCAGAGCGCACCGAGCTCGCGGTGACGCGCCGCAGCGAATTCGCCGAGCTCGTTCATGTTGCCGAGAATCGCCCATTTCTGCGCATCGCCTGCGATCAGCCCGAAGGACTGCAGGGCTGCTGCCATCGCCTCGGGGTTGGCGTTATAATAATCGCGGATGATCGTGATGTTGCCGTATTTGACGCGCTCCGAACGCATCGCGCCCGGGACAAAGCTGCCCAGCGCCTCCGCGCATTCGCGCAGCGTCATGCCGAGCCGCAGACCGGTGTGAACGGCAAGCAGCGCATCGGTGACATTGTGCAGACCGGTCATCGGGAGCACTGCCGCCGCGGTGCTGCCGTCTGTCCGGAAGCGCAGCGTAAAGCGCGTATTTTCTGCACTTTCGATGATATCCTCCGCGCAGAGTTCTGCATCGGGACTGCCGCAGCGTGTGCTGTAAACGACATTTGTCCGCGCGCGCAGGCTTTCCATATTGCCGTGCAGATAGCTGTCCTCCGCGGGGACGATCAGCGTGCCGCCGCGTCCTGCATCGGGCATGTTTTCGATCAGCTCGGTTTTGGCAAGGAAGATGTTTTCCTGCGAGCCGAGGTTGCCGATATGCGCGGTGCCGATGTTCGTGATGATCGCCGCATCCGGCTCCGCAATATCCGACAAATGCAGGATTTCGCCCGCGTGGTTCATGCCCATTTCAATCACGGCGACTTCGGTCTCCGGCGGCATGTGCAGAATCGTATACGGGACGCCGACATGGTTGTTATAATTGCCGGAAGTCGCGTAGGTACGGAACTTTGCAGCAAGCACATGTGCCGTCATATCCTTGACGGTTGTTTTGCCGCTGCTGCCGGTCACGCCGATCACGCGCAGACCGTTCCGCTTCAGCTTCCGGATGTAATACTCCGCAAGATTGCCATATCCGTTCTCTGCAATCAGATACGGCACGCCCGGATTCTCGGGCGGCTCCTCGGAGAGCATGCAGAGCACGGCGCCCTTTTCCGCCGCCTGCTTTGCATAAAGATTGCCGTTGAAATTTGCACCTTTCAGCGCGATGAAGCAGTTGCCCGCTTCGATCGTGCGCGTATCGGTGCTGAATCCGGAGACGGTCGCCGCCGCATCCGGACAGTTCACAAGTTCAGCGCGCACCGCCTCTGCGATCTCCGCAAAGGTCATCTGTACATGGGGGTCGATCGGGAGCAGTGCCATGTCAATCCTCCAGTGCCAGCGCAATCACGCGGTCAAGCAGCTCTGCAAACGGCACGCCCTCTGCCGCCCACATCTTCGGGTACATCGAGATCGGGGTGAAGCCGGGCAGCGTGTTGATCTCGTTGAACACGATCTCGTTTGTGTCGCGCGTGACGAAAAAGTCCACACGCGAAAGGCCCGCGCAGCCGAGCGCCTTGAAAATCGCGACCGCCCATTCGCGCACCTTTGCATTCAGCTCCTCGCTGATGCGCGCCGGAATGAATGCCTGCGAGGTCGAGGTGACATATTTGGTCTCGTAATCGTAAAACTCCGCACCTGCGTCGATTTCGCCGGCTGTTGCAGCCTTCGGATTATCGTTGCCGAGCACGGCGACTTCGATCTCTCTGCCGTTGATGAATTCCTCGGCGAGAATCTTTTTATCGTACTTGAATGCGTTTTCCAGTGCAGGTTTCAGGTCTGCTTCGGTCTTGACCTTCGAGACGCCGACAGACGATCCAGTGCTGCACGGCTTGATGAACACAGGGAACGCAATATGTTCCATAATCTCGCGGCACATTGCGTCGGCATCCGCCTTGAAATCTGCGCGGCGGAGCGTCAGCCAGTTTGCCTGCCGGACGCCGGTTGTTGCTGCAATCAGCTTCGTGACCGACTTATCCATCGAGACTGCGTTTGCACAGACGCCGCATCCGACAAACGGGATGCCCGAAAGCTGGAACAAGCCCTGAATTGAGCCGTCCTCGCCGTTTTCGCCGTGCAGGACCGGGAAGATGACGTCAACCGGAACGGTCTCGACGCCGTTTTTGCGGACAATGCAAAGTCCTGCGCCGCGCTCCGGCGAGAGAAACGCCGTGCAGTTCGCAGGATTCTGCTCCCACTTATCTTCCGCAATATCCTTATAATCTTCGCCGCCGAACAGCATCCATTTTCCTTCAAGCGTGATGCCGACCGGCAGGATTCTGCGGTTCTCCTTGTTCAGATTGCGAAGGACCGCCTCTGCCGATACCAGCGAAACTGCGTGTTCCGGCGAGACGCCGCCAAACAGTACCAGAACTGTCTGCATATGAAAAACTACCTCTTTTCGTTGTTTAGAAGTGTCTCCGACGGATCTTAATGGGGGGCTCTGCCCCCATACCCCCGCCAGAGGGATACTATCCCTCTGGACTCCCGTTTTTATGCAAAACGGGTTTCCAAAGCGGCAGTGTCCCCTTGGCGGAGTTAGCCTGCAAACTCATAGCGAAGCACGCGAGAGCCTCATTATCAATCTGCCGGAAATACCTTCATTACTCAAAAAATGCGCCTGCGATCATGACCTTTGCGATCTCGCAGTCTTTGTCAAGCAGGATGAGGTCTGCATCTGCGCCAACTTCGATTCTGCCCTTCTTCTCCGCACCGATCATATCTGCCGGTGTTCTGGTCGCCATGCGGACAGCATCCGCAAACGGGACGCCGAAGCTTGCCGCCTGCTTGACGCAGCGCCAGAGCGTCGAGGTCGAGCCTGCGATTGCGCCGTCCATTGTGCGTGCGACGCCGTCCTTGACCTCGATATCCTGACCGCCGAACTCATACATGCCGTCGCCGAGACCCGTTGCACGCATGGAATCGCTGATGATCACCATGCGGTCCGGCCCGAACATCTTGTAGAGCATCATGACAATCGACGGATGCAGATGCAGACCGTCCGTGATCGCCTGCACATAGATATTCTTTTCGAGCGCTGCCGGAATCGGGCCAGGCTCTCTGTGGTGGATGCCGGGCATCGCGTTGAAGGTATGCGTCAGGCAGTTTGCGCCCGCTTCAATCGCCTTGATGCAGGTGTCGTAATCCGCATCTGTATGACCGATGCAGACCAGCGCGCCGCATTCCTTGATGAACTCCATGCTGCCCTCGAGCTCCGGTGCAATCGTGACAACACGCATGCCGGGCAGAGACTTGAACTCCTTGAGGTCGGGATTGCGGATGAACTTGCCGTTCTGTGCGCCCTTCTTCTTTGCGTTGATGTACGGGCCTTCCATGTGGAAGCCGAGAATCTGTGTGCCGGGGACGTCAGTCTTGCCCTCGGTGACCTTTTTGATCGCCTCATAGCTCTGCGTCATGGTTGTCGGCAGCCACGAGGTTGTGCCGTTCTTTGCAAGGAATGCGCACATCTCCTCAAATTCGCCGTCCATCGTATCCTTGCCGACGCAGCCGTGTGCGTGCATATCGACAAGACCGGGGATCACGGAATATCCCGTGCAGTCCTCGCCGGTGGTGCTGTCAGATGCCGGTGCGATCGCGGTGATCGTACCGTTTTCGATGGTGATATCGGTCTGCTTGCCCTCGAGGAGCAGGTTTTTCAGAACCATTTTTCTACCGCCTTTCTGTTATGTGGTTGCTTTGGTGCAATGTATCAGCAATGGAGCATGCTCCATACATCGCCGTTTCGGGGAAATCGGTATCTCTGCCGGTATCTCTGATGGAATTATGGGGCGGCAATGCCAGCAACTTAAGCAGCTGCAGCAGCCGGTGAATTGCTTTGCAATTCACTTAGGGGAGCCCTCTATCGCAGGGCTCCCCTCTCCGAAAAACGATCCACCGGATCGTTTTATCGGATTCACCCCTGCGGAGCTCCTGACGCCGGGGTGTTTCGCTCTCTGCAGAGAGCGACCAAAGGGCGCTGCCCTTTGGAAACCTGCAAACTTTTGAAAAAGTTTGATCAAAACTTTTATTTCGGCTTCGCCGTGCGCTCCTTAAGTTGTTCGCACTGTCCGCCCCATTTCAAATCCATCGGAGATACATTATTTCATTATTTCGTTGCAGGGAGAGACGCCGCGGCAACCGCCTGACCGACTCGTCTGTCCATCTCATCCGGCAGGATGAACTGCACCTGCTTATACAGCTCCGGGAATTCCTTTTCGAGAACTTCCTTTGCCTTCTCGATGATCAGATCGCCGCCGAGACCGGAGGTCACTCTGCCGCTGATCTGGAGATAACGGATATCATAGAAATCTGCGTAGTTTGCGATTGCATAGCCGAAATAGGTGCCGATCGTGCGGAAGATATCCTTTGCGCCCTCGTGGCCTTCCGCGAGCACCTTCTGGACTGCCTTGAGCTTTTCTGCAAGCGTCAGGTTCTCATCCAGCTCGATGCCAGCCTTCGGTGCCAGACGGATGACGGCATCCTGCGAGAAATACTTGACGCCGCAGCCGTAATCGCCCGACCACTCATCGACCGGAGATGCCGGATTGTAGTCAACCGGAACAAACGCCAGCTCATTGTGCCAGCCGGTGACATTGCCGTTGATATCGACATAGCCGCCTGCCTCAGAGGTGCCCATCGCGATGCCCAGCACGCCGTTGACATCCATTGCCATGGATGCTGCAAGTGCCGCAACGTCGCCGTCATTGGCAACTGCATATGGGACGCCCAGCTCCTCGAGGACATCGACATAGACATTCTTGCAAGCCTCGCCCTGCGTATCCTTCGGAACCTTCAGGAACAGATGCGAAACCATTGCGCGGTTTGCAACCAGCACGCCTGCGGTGCTGACGCCGACTGCATCAAAGCTCGGCATATGCTCTGCTGCCTTGAGAATCGCATTCTTGATGTGCTCGTGGTGATAGGAGATATCCTCTGCAAGCTTCGGCAGCCAGACAATCTCCTCTGCCCAGACGGTCTCGCCGTTGACAACGGCTGCGACCTTCATATCCGAGCCGCCTGCATCAAAGCCGACGCGGCAGCCGTCCAGATTTCTGCCGATGGACAGCGGGCGGACATGGTTCTCCGGCATATCGGCAAAATCGCGCTCCTCGACTTCAAAATCGCGCTCATAGGTTGTGCTCCAGAAATCGACATCGAAGGCACGGAGTCCCTCTTTGGTATATGCGTCACGAATGTACTCGTATACATCGTGATCGCCTGCGAGCATGACCTTCCAGCCGCCTGCGCACCAGAGGATCGTTTTGATCAGGCGCTCTGCATAGCGGCAGTTCTCCTCCTTATTGTCACCGAGCTTGGTATCGCGGCGGTAGACAAGTCCGTCCTCGCGTTCAACGGCAATCGAAAAGGGTCTTGTTGCTTTCGCAAGGAAATCGCGGTTGAAATATACCGCCGGGACAAAATCATGGTCGAGAATCGGCTGAATCATTGGTTCTGTTCCTTTCATTTGAAATTTTGGTTGATATGAATACAACAGAACAAGCGGCGGCTTGAAACCGTCGCTTGCCTGTATGCAAACCCAGATTACTTTGTATTCTTGATGTTCCAGCGGAACGGGCAGATGCGGGATGCTTTGGTCGTATCGAACATAAAGTTCTTGTCGATCGTGGTGACATCCAGCCAGCGGTAGTTCGTTTTCTGCTCCGGATCGCCGAAGAGCTTGAGCTTGAGTCCGCCGGAAAGGCTCGTCTTCTGCAGGACAGGTCCGAGGCGGTGATTTTCCTTCATGAAGGTCACGATCTCAGACGCCATGACGAGCGAAGCATCCGCGACGTTGTAGACGCCGGTATAGTTTGCGCTGTCTGCCTGACGCAGAAATCCGATGATGAAATCGGAGATATTGTGGATACAGCACATGTGGTAGCCGTATTCACCGGTCCGGAAGACGAAAATGGATTTATCCTTCGGATCGCGGATACGGGACATCAGGTTTTCGGTATAGTTCAGCGAATAGACCATCGGCACGCGCGCGACGCAGCAGATCATGGTCTTGGTTTTGCGGACATCGTTTGCAAATGCCGTTTCCTCATTCGCCTTCATTTTGCCGTAATTGGTCACAGGCTTGACGGCTTCGTCCTCGCGCACCGGCTCGCGGCTGTCCGGCTGCTTATAGACCTGTGTCGAGCTCAGCAGAATAAACTTCTGCACATTCTTGGAAATTGCGAGTTTATAGAGAAACTTATCGCATGCAGCGCATTCGTCGATCTGTGCCTTCTCGATGATCGGACCGAGGTCGTTGTCAACGGTGCACGCCAGATGCACAACGTACTCAATCTCAAACTCATCAAAGATCTCACCGTATTTTCCCTGGTCAGACGGTGCCGCCTCCCGGAAGAAATAATTTTCCTTGCCGGCATTGTAGTCGGATTCGTTTTTGTCTACCGCGATGACCGTGTTGCCTTTTTTCAAAAGACCGGAGCAGACGTGATCGCCAATCAGGCCGCAGCCGCCGGTTACAAGAATAGTTGCCATAACATACAGTCCTTTCCTTGGCGGGATGAGATCATGTCCCCCTAATGACATGACTGCATACTACCCTACAATGATACATTATTATTATATCACAGTTGGCAAAGAATTGCAAGCAGAGAATAGAAATTCGACGTTTTCTATTATCCGGATGCTTTATATTTGTATAATATTAACAAGGTTATACAAAAAGTAAACAAACAGGCGAATTTTTACTGTTTGTCACCCCGAAGCCCCGCAAAAAAATCCTGCAGAATTCTGACGCACGGCTCCTCCAGAAGTCCGCCTGTTACGCGCGGTTTGTGGTTATAGGGCAATGTGAACATCTCCTGCACGGAGCAGACCGCGCCAGCCTTTTCATCATAAGCGCCGAAAATCACGCGGTCAATGCGCGCGTTGATAATCGCGCCGCTGCACATCGGGCAGGGCTCCAGCGTCACATAGAGATTACAGCCAGAAAGCCGCCATGATCCGCGCTTTTTCGCAGCCTCCTCAATCGCGAGAATCTCGGCGTGCGCCGTCGGGGAGTGATCCTGCTCCCTGCGGTTTCTGCCGCGTCCCAGAATCTCGCCGGTTTCACGGTCCACTACAACCGCCCCGACAGGGATCTCGCCTGCCGCGGCTGCCTCCTCCGCGAGTGCAATCGCCTCGCGCATCATTGCAAAATCATCAAACATCGCGGGGACCTCAATAGAAACACTGCAGAAGCGTCAGCAGCGTGGAAACTGCCAGCCACGGCAGCATTGTCACCGTCAGCACAAGCGCTGAACATTTTTTCCGGTCCGAAAGCACGATCCGGCGGTTGCTCATCCGGAGCGCATGCCGGTGCTGCAGGACATAGAACGCAAGCGCCAGCGTGCCGATCGAAATCAGCAGCAGCGCATATTCCCAGAGCTGCATTGTCCGGCTCGTGTAGACCGCCACAAGCCGCGCATAGTTCAGTCCGGCATAGGTCATCCGGACGAGGACGCAGGTCGCGATTGAGCCGGTGCGAACCAGCAGATAGCCTGCCGTCAACCCGATCAGCAGCTCGCCCATTCTGTCGGGCAGGCTGTTCGGGAACAGGAACGCAATACATGCCGTGATGCCGACCGCAAACGGATCGCCGAACTGCCGCAGAAGCGTCAGAACCGTGCCGCGCAGGAACAGCTCCGCAAGCGCCGCCGCAAGCAGCGCATCAAATATGCCGTATGCCGCGATTGCATCCGTATCCTTGTATGTATAGATCTCCTGCGCAAGCTGAATGCCGTCCTGCTGCGCGATCAGGGCATAAATGCCGGCTATGAACATGCCCGCGCCGATGCCGGCTGTCACCACCGGCACGCTGCTCGACTTGAACGGCGCAAACACGCGCCGCGGCAGCTTCGCCGCTTTGATCAGGAGCACTGTCGGGAACAGATATTTCAGCAGCACAACAACCATCTTTGCCGCGACAACCGCCCACTGGCTGCCGGACTTCGAGATTGAGAGGAAATCCACATGCAGGTCGATGCCGAACAGCCTGAGCAGACCCGCAAGCAGCGAGCCGCCCGCCATCTGCGCAACAAAACAGATCAGCAGTGCCGCGCCGATCAGCTGGCTGCAGCGCATCAGGGATTCGCGCTCGGCGATGCCCGCATCCTGCTTGGCACCGGCGGCACCTGAGACATAGACATTCTCCAGACTGTTGTCGGAGAAGCGGAATACATACTGGGAATCGGTGTTCCTGCGCCATTCGAGAAACGCCATGTTATACTGCTCATTGAAGGAGTCATATTTGAACTCCTCTACAACATCCGTATAGGCATGATCCAAGCGCAGCACCCCCTTTATCTCTTATGCTTTATCTTAATATTATAGCAAATTGTGCCGCGCGAGTCGTGCAGATTCCGTAAAAAGTATATGAATAAAATATGAACTTTTTGTGACTCCAGCGCGGGATACAGAGGCTTTCAGACAAAAAGAAACCGCAGGGCATGAATCATACCCTGCGGCACTCTGTCAGATCAAAGTGTGCGGACCTGAATGCGGTCTGCCCAGATCGCTGCGCAGCCGTAATAGTAGATACGGTATTCCAGCTCGTGGTTTGCATACCGGTTCTGGAACGTCAGCTCAAAGTCCTGATATGTTTGGGATTTCAGGAAGTCACTGCGGCGAATATCCATCGAAGCAAGCGTTCTCTGTTTATCCGTGTGATCGGAAACCTCGATCCGGCAAACGATATTGTCCTCATAATAATGCAGATCTGTCCAGACGCGATCGGTGTTGAAATCAGTTTTCAGTCTGAACGAAACGAGCTTTTTGCCCGTGGAATACTTATGATACGGGCCGTACTGCATGTAGCCTCTGCCGTTCTTAACAGTCGCGAGCCACGCACTGCCTGCGTTCGCTCCGAGCTTATGGTGTTTGCTCTGTTCGCACTGCAAGGTCTCATAGAGTCTGCCGGGGGTACCTTTTTTCAGCTGATTCGGGCAGCGGTCCTTTGTTGTGCGGTCCTGAAGATAATTGCCGACATGCTCCGGATTGGCATCTGCGCCGTTTTCCAGTGTTGACGGAAAATCCAGCACCTTGAGCGGATCAATGTTTCTTGCCATTCTGTCATCCGGGCCGAGAACACGCTCCACCCGTCTGATCTGGAAATCAAGGTGGTAAGAACCCGGTGCATCTGTATCGCCGGTCTTGCCGATCAGTGCGCCCTGCTTAACCATAGTATCTTCTTTTGCAAGCGCCTCACTCAGATGCGAATACTGCGTGTAATAGGTAACGTCGTTAATCGTATGCTTCAAAACCACATAACGACCATAGCCCTTGTTGTTATAATTTTTTGAATATACAACATAACCGTCTGCAGAAGCATAAACATTAGTGCCCTTCACGGCTGAAACATCAATCGCGCCGTGCTTGCGTCCGTCATCGAATGCGCCTGTGACTTTGCTGTTCCCCTGCGGAAGCGGCCACTTAAAATAACGCCGAGATGTATCGATCTGCTTGCCGTAAAATCGGCTGTAAGCGCTTGCCGTAACCATATTTTCCGGCTTCAGTGCCTGCATCGCCGGCATTTCCGCAGCAGAAGCGCCCAGCAGCATCATTGCCGAGACCACTGCCGCAGCCTTTTTCAGATTGCGAAAAATAGAAAATTTCATGTAATCTTTCCTTCCGTGTCATTTGATGTAAAATGTGTTGAAAATATAATAATGCAGCATTTATATGAAAAATCCATGGATTGGAGCCATTATAGCAGATACAGCAGCCGATGTCAACCGAATCCGGAGAAGTTTGACAGTTCAGGACAAAACGCTTCAAATTCGTGACAGAAAACGAACAGATCTGCTTATTTGTTATTCTCGTTAAATTGTTTTTTCAGAAGATACGTCGTTTGCGGCTTCACCGGCATGGAACAGCGCATAAAAAAGCAGGGCATGTTCGATTTGAACACACCCTGCTGCGATCTGCCTCTTATGACATAAATGCGAATTCTTCGCTGTACTGCTCATAGAGCTTCTGGAACTCGGAATTCTGGCGGCTCTTGATATCGCTGAGATATTCATGCGTATCAAAGGAATCCGCGTGCAGCTCGACAAGCGCAACCGCGATGTTCGAGCAGTGATCCGCAACACGCTCAAAGTTGCCGATCAGATCATTGAACACAAAGCCCTGCTGCAGCGTGCAGAGCTGTGTCTGCAAACGCGCCACATGGTTGAGCTTTGCCGTCTGGCAGAGGTTGTCGATCCACTCCTCGAGCGGCTCCACCTTGCCCGCAAGCTCCAGATCGCCGGTCGCGAACGCTTTGAAGGTCATCTCGACAATCTTGCGGAGCGCGGCATCCATGACACGGAGCTCATCCAGTGCGGGCTCCGAGAACTGCACCTTTTTCTCCCAGATTTCCTTTGCCACTTCCTGAATATTGACCGAGTGGTCGCTGACGCGCTCAAAGTCGCTGACTGTGTGCAGATAGAGCGAGGCTTCGAGCGTCTGCTCGTGGTTCAGTTCGTGTCCGGTCACCTTGATCAGATAGGTGCCGAGCATGTCCTCATAGTGATCGACGATATCCTCCGCTTCGATGACGTTTTTCGCCTCGTCCTCGTCATAATGCGCGATGAGGTCGAAGGAGCGGAACAGACCGTTTTCGGTGAGATCCGCCATGCGCTGCACTGCCTCCTTGCTCTGCGTCAGTGCAAGGACAGGGTTCTCAAGGAAGCGCTCCTCCAGATGTCCGATATCATATGTTTTTGCAGTTTTTTCTTCCTTTTTATCCTTGACATTGCGGAGCAGTCTGTCCGTGATGCGCTCGAGATATTTGATGAACGGAAGCAGCACGATGATCGCGGCGATACGATAAAGGGAATTCATCATTGCAATGCCGACCATGTCGATCGCGGCGTTATTCTGCATGAAGCTGAAATGCAGCAGCAGATTTGCACCGTAGAACAGCACCGTGCAGATCACCGTGCCGAACAAATTGATCAACAGATAGATCAGCGAGGTGCGCTTGCCGTCTCTGCCGGCGCCGACTGCCGAAAGCAGAACCGGAACCGAGGCACCGATGCCCATGCCCATGATCATCGGGAAGGCGGCTGCGTAGCTGACAACGCCTGTCACTGAAATTGCCTGCAGAATACCGACAGAAGCCGAGTTGCTCTGCAGCAGCGCGGTAATCAGAATGCCGACGAGAATGCCGAGCAGCGGGTTATCAAACATGGTGAGCATCGAGCGGAAGCCCTCGCTCTCCTTGAGCGGCGCGACTGCGTCACTCATTGCCGCCATGCCGTACATCAGCACCGCAAAGCCGAGCATAATGCCGCCGATGCTGCGCTTGGTCTCCTTTTTCGAGAACATCAGCCAGATGATGCCGATGAATGCGACAATCGCCGAGATCGTATCCGTCGAAAGCAGGCTCAGCCAGCCGCCGCCCTTGCCGAGCAGCGAGAGACACAGCAGCCAGCCCGTCACACTTGTGCCGATATTCGCACCCATGACAACCGAGATCGACTGCGTGACGGTCATCATGCCGGAGTTGACGAAGCCGACAACCATCGCCGAGGTTGCCGACGAGGACTGGATGACCGCCGTGACAAATGTGCCGAGCAGAATTCCTTTGATCGGGGTGCCGGAAAGCTTCCACAGCACCAGTTCCAGTTTGTTTCCGGCGACCTTCTTCAAGCCGTCGCCCATGAGCTGCATACCGAACAAAAACAACGCAACTCCGCCGATTAAAGCAAGAACATTCGCAATACTCATTTGAACTTTTCCTTCTCTTCATCTGATAAATTCTTTTTCATTCTAAGCCGAATTTATCATAATACAGAAAAATCAAATGTATGTATTGCGAATGTTAAAATCGGGTAAACGAATGTTAAATTCAGGTTAAATCCGGATATCCATTGTGTCCTCGTCAATCGGGACAACGTCAATCCGGATCGGACGCTTCGGCTCCGGATCGGGCTCCGGTTCTGCTGCGGCAGGCTCCGGCTCTGCGTCTTCGGGTTCGGGCGCGTCCTCCGGTTCCGGATCGGGATCGGGTTCCGCCTCCGGCTCCGTGAACAGCTCCAGATCAAGCGCCGCAGCCGCCTCATTCAGCAGCTGATCGGTCTCATCGAGCATTCTGCGCGCGGTCGGTGCGGCAGGCGCCGGTTCACCGGATTCGTCCGCTTCGGGTGCATCCGCGGCATCGTCGGTCTCCGCATCTTCATCAAAATCAAAGAGCGTCCCCTGCTGTTCTTCGGTGTCCTCAGGGTATTCTTCGTCATCCTCAGAGTATTCTTCGTCATCCTCGGAGTATTCTTCGTCATCCTCGGAGTATTCTTCGTCATCCTCGGGATAGGATTCCTCGGTGTCCTCGGGGTATTCTTCGGAATCCTCAGGGTATCCCTCGGTATCCTCAGAGTATTCTTCGGTATCCTCGGAATATTCCTCAGTATCCTCAGAGTATTCTTCGGTATCCTCGGGGTATTCTTCGGTATCCTCAGGGTATTCCTCGGTATCCTCGGGATATTCTTCGTCATCCTCGGAATAGGATTCCTCAGTTTCCTCAGAATATTCCTCGGCGTAGTCCTCGTCATAATCGGGCGCGTCTTCGGGATCCTGTCCGCTGCGGATCTGGATCATCGGCGCATCCTCCTCGCCGGGAATCTCCACATTCAGCGGATCAAACAGCGCTTCGCTCTCTGCAAGCGCCGCAGTCTCCGCGCTGCGCGGGAAGAACAGCGTGATCGTTGTGCCGCTGCCGAGCTGGCTTTCAAGCTCAATCGTTGCATTGTGGAACTGTGCGCCGTGCTTGACAATCGAAAGTCCGAGACCGGTGCCGCCGATCTGCTTGGAATGGCTCTTGTCTACGCGGTAGAAACGCTCGAAGATGCGTTCCTTATCCGCCTGCGGGATGCCGATGCCGGTATCGGAGACCGTGAAGATCGCCTGCTGCCCCGTGCATGTAACTTTCATTGTCACGGAGCCGTTTTCCTCGTTGTACTTGATGGCGTTGTCGCAGAGATTGTAAAGCATCTCCTCGACGATCACCGGAACGCCGTGCATCGGGGCGGTGTCGCCCTCGAGCTCCATTGTGATGTGCTTGCTCTCCGCTGCCGCCGAAAGCTGCTCCTTGACATTGCACGCGATCTCATAGAGATCAAGCGGAAGAACCTCCTCCGTGAAGCTCTCGTCATCAAGACGCGAGAGCCGGATGATATCCTCGATCAGCGTGATCATACGCGCGGATTCATCACGGATGCGCTTGGCAAATCCGCCGATATCCTTCTTTTTGACCATGCCGGATTCCATCATGTCGGCAATGCCGTAGATCGAAGTCAGCGGGGTTTTCAGCTCATGCGAGACATTCGATGTAAACTCGCGGCGGAGTGCGTCGCGCTTTTCGCGCTCGGTCACATCCAGCAGCACCAGCACCGCACCGGTCAGGCGGTTATCGCGCACAACCGGATTCGCCATCAGCTGCACCGCCGTGTCATCCACCGTGATCGTCGCCGTGCCGCGGATGCCGTCAAGCGCCTGCCTGACCAGCGCACGGAACGGTTTTGCCGTGCTGAGATCATAAACAGAGAAGTAATCCTCGCCGGTATCCTCCTGCCCGAGCAGCTGCAGCGCCGCGTGATTATATGAGAGCACTCTGCCCGCCGCACTGACCAGCAGCAGACCCTCCTGCATGTTGTCCGTCAGTACCTTGAGCTGCTCCTGCTGACCGGTCAGCTCGTTCATCTGCGTGTCGATCTGTGCCTTGAGACTCGAAACCTGTCGTGCAAGCGGCTTCAGCTCCGGATACTGCTGCAGCGTCGATTTGTTATCCAGCCGCAGCTTTTTGAGCTCCATCGCGATGGATTTGGAAAATTTGTCGCTGATGAGATATAACGGAACAACCAGCACCGCCCCGACAAAAATACAGGGCAGAAGCAGCTGCAGCACCAGCCGGAAATAGTTTTCCGTCGGGAGCAGCAGCGGATACACCAGCAGGCATAGGATCAAGGTCATCCCCATGGCGATCAGCAATTTGCGGAACACCGTCTTTTTCATTCTGTTGCCTCCGTTGTGTCTGAATGATGATCCTGAAACCGGTATCCGACGCCGCGGACGGTTTCCACGGCATTGCCGGCCTCGCCGAGCTTTGCACGCAGCGTCCGGATGTGAACATCCACCGTGCGGCTCTCGCCGGCGTAATCATAGCCCCACACTGATTCGAGAATGCGCTCCCTGCTCAGGACGATTCCCTGATTGCGCATCAGCATGGCGAGCAGATCGAATTCTTTTCCGGTCAGGACGATTTCGGTATCATGCACCGTCACCTGATGACGCGCGGTATTCAGCGAGATGCCGTCGCTTTCGAGCAGTTCCTCATCTGTGCCGCTGTCATCGGAAAAACGCCGCATCAATGCGCGGATGCGCGAAAGCAGCTCCATGACACCGAAGGGCTTTGTCAGGTAATCGTCTGCGCCGCTGTCCAGCCCGAGCACCTTGTCAAATTCTGTGCTGCGCGCAGAGAGCATCATGATCGGCAGCTTTTTCGTCGCCGGATTCTCGCGCAGCCAGCGCAGAACGGAAAGGCCGTCCTCCTCGGGCAGCATGATATCAAGCAGCACCACATCCGGCACCGCCTCTGCTACGGCGCTCCGGAATGCGGACGGGAGTGCAAATCCGCGGATATCCATTCCCGAGCTTTGCACCGCATAGATCGTAAAATCGCGGATATTCTGATCATCTTCCAACAGATAAATCATGATATCCTCCCTTCAAACCATATTCTGTTTTATTATATCATATTGTGTTGAAAAATGCAATGGAGGAATGAAAAAAATTAGAAATGAGGAATGAGAAATTAGAAATTGCGGTGTCCGCTGCGCGGACGGATTTATAATATAGTGAGGAGATAAGAGTGAGAAGTGAGGAGTTGCGGTGTCCGCTGCGCGGACGATTTTTAATAGTGGGGAGTACGGGTTTGGGCGGAGCCCATTATCAATCATCGCGAAGCGATACCTTAATTTCTCATTTCTAATTTCTCATTTCTCATTCACCGAAGGGGCTCCGGATGCATATACTGCACTATCAACGGAAAGGAGGGCTGCCGGATGAAGGTTGTTGTTGTCAGAACTCCAGGGCTGCTCGCGGGGATCCTCCGCATGATGTTTCATATCCGGAAGGAGACATCTTGTACTGACACTTAATGCACACCGCCTGCCGCCGTTTTTCCGGCAGGCGGCTGTTTTTTTGGCGCCAAAACTGTGCGATTGTATCCTGTTTTGCAGAGAATATCAGCTTAAATAACCGAAATTTAAATAGACCTACAAATTCAAGTTGTATTTATCCGATGTTTTTCGGCGATATGCACTATTTACAAAGCATCCCCATTCTGATATAATAAAATTGGACGAATGTCCAAAAACAGACCATACGGTTTACATGTTTCAGAGGGGGTAAATTTCATGAAACACAACAAACTGTTCCGCCTCGGCGGAACCGCGCTGGCGGCAGGGCTGCTGCTCTCCCAGCTGGCTGCATTCCCGGTGAATGCAGCCGAACAGACCACCAAGGATATCCAAACCTGTGATTACACACAGGTCTTCGACAAGGCGCTCGATATCGTGCAGGGCACGCCGGTCGATGTCAACCCCGGTGATGCCGGCGTTCCGGCAGACAAGCCGGTCAAGCAGATCTGGCTCGATGTGACGATGGACGCATCCTCCGGTCTGCCCGCAATGCCCGCAATCGGCTACACAACCGATGCCTACATCAATGATGACGGCGAGGAAACCACATGGGCAGGCGACGGTCTCTGGATGGCGACCGCTGTCAGCAAGGCAACCGTAATCATCGAGATTCCCGAGGACAAGCCCGTGAACGGCAATCTGCAGGTGCAGATCTGGGGCGAAGCGGGCAAATCCGTTGAGCGCATGGACCTCAATGCAATCGGCTATGTGACAGGCTCCGGCGGCAGCATCGGCATGATGACGCGCAGAGGCGATGTCAACGGCGACAAGACCGTTGATAAGAACGATGTCACCGCGCTGGCGGATTACCTCACCAGCAAGAGCACCTCGCTGCAAATGGCCTCCAACGGCGACCTCGACGGCAACAATCGCCTGAATGCTTCTGACCTCACGCTTCTGAAGCGCGGTCTGCTGGACGGCTCCATCAAGCCGAGCACCCAGACAACCGATGAAACCGCTTCGGAGTTCGTTTCGCACATCAAGATCGGCTGGAACCTCGGCAATACGCTCGATTCCCTGCCGACGGCATACACCTCCCCGACACAGGCAGAATCCTCCTGGGGCTGCCCGGTCACCACAAAGCAGATGATCGACAAGGTCAAGGAGGCAGGCTTCAACTGTGTCCGTGTTCCGGTATCGTGGGGACAGAAAATGGACAACAGCACCTACAAGATCAATGATGCATGGATGGACCGCGTGCAGGAAATTGTCAACTATGTCATTGACAACGATATGTACTGCATCCTCAACATCCACCACGACAACGATCAGGCAAATCACCCGTATTTCTATCCGGATTCTGCACACTGGGCACAGTCCGAGAAATTCGTCACCTCTGTCTGGTCGCAGGTTTCCGAGCGCTTTGAGGCATATGACAATCACCTGATCTTCGAGACGCTCAATGAGCCGCGTCTGATCGGTCACCCCCGCAATGAGTGGTGGATCGACAGCAGCAGCAATGACTGCAAGGACGCTATGAACTGCGTCAACAAGCTCAACGCTGCAGCACTCGATACCATCCGCAAGTCCGGCGGCAACAACGAAAAGCGCTTTGTCCTGATGCCTTCCTACGCTGCAAACTGCGACGAGGCAACTCTCGCAGGCGTCCAGATGCCGAACGATGATCACATCATCGCTGAGGCACATGCCTACACTCCGTATAACTTCGCACTCGCAAAAGAGGCTGAAGGCGGCACACCGAACTGGAGCGAATCCAACGGCGGCGCTGATATCGTCAACCTGATGAAGCGTCTCCAGAAGTACTACCTCAGCAAGGGCATTCCGGTTATCATTGATGAGTTCGGCGCATCGAACCGCAACAATGAGGATACCCGCGCTGCATGGGCAAAGTTCTATGTCTCGACCGCAAATTCCTACGGCATTCCGTGCGTCCTCTGGGATAACAACCAGTTCGGCACCGGCTCCGAGAATCTCGGTCTGCTCAACCGCAACAATCTCACAATCGCATATCCGAAGCTCCTCGCCGGCATGATGGAAGGCGCAAAGGATCGCGGATAAGCAGAATCCCGAACCGCAAGCACACATAATAAAAGCCGCTCCGGTCAGCGTATTGCCTGACCGGAGCGGTTTGTTTTGTGGATATATCATAAGGTGTCTCCGACGGATTGTAATGGGGGCTGCGCGCCCCCAAACCCCGCGCCGGGGATGATCCCCGGACCCCATGTTTATGTATGAATGTAAGAAAGCCGCTCATATTTGGGCGGCTTTCTGTTCAAATCATTTTTAGAGCGTAAGAGCATCATCACGTTTTTTCAGCATTCTGTTTCCCATAAAATCTCTGGAATATGCGAGAAACAGCGTAGTTTCGCTGCAGTTTTTTGACGGCGTATGCGTCACGGCTTCGGGAAACGGATCTCATAAAGCGTTTTCCACTTTGTCTCCGCCGGAGCCACAAGCCCGATCGTGCCGCCGTGCGCTTCAATAATGCGCTTGCAAATCGCAAGCCCGAGACCGGAGCCGCGCGAATTCGTCCGCGATTCCGTCCCGACAACGAACGGGTCAAAGATCCGGTCACGCACTGCCGCGGGAATGCCCCTGCCGTTATCCCCGAGCTGCAGGATGATGCTGTCCGCCGTCTCAAAAAGATTGGAATACAGCACGGTGCCCGGCGGATTATAGCGGAAGGAATTGCTCATCAGATTCTCGAACACGCGGCTGAACTGCTGCTTATCAAAGGTGAACGGGATCGGATGCTCCGGCAGATTGAACTCCAGCCCGAAGCCCGCAAGCTCCAGATCGTGATACTTCAGCGCGAGATATTCGCGGAAGTATTCGCAGAGGTCGCCCTCAGTCATATGATAGCTGAAATCCGGATGATCGAGCTTGCTGAATTCGTGGAAGGTGTTGATGAGTTCCGTCACCATCTCCGATTTGCGACAGATCGCATCGAGATATTTCTGCTTGGTCTCGTCATCTGCAACATTGTCGCGCACCGCCTTGGAATATCCCTGAATGACCGTGATCGGGGTTTTGAGATCGTGCGAGATATCGGCGATCATTTTGCGCTGCTGCGCCTCGAGCTTTGTCCGCTCGACTTCACTCGTCTGCAGGCGCTCTGAAATCTGATTGAAACGCAGACAGATCTGGTCAAATTCGCGGATGCCGGAGTGAATCTCCGAGACCGCCCCTGCATTGCCGCCGGAAATCTCCGGCAGGGCGCCGAGTGCGGTATCAAACCGGTTCAGCTCGCGGACAAGCCGCCGCCGGATCCGGCTGACGAAAACCGCAAAGACCAGAAATGTGCCGCCGATGCTGATCAGCAGCAGAGACGCAAAAAAGCGTGTGACGCCGCGCCGTTCGTCTTCCGGCGGGGGATTGTAATCGGTATCATTGATCTGCACGAGCGAAAGTTCACTGTCATCCAAATCTGCATATTCCGGATGCGTCTTAATATACTCACGATCGAGTTCCGTATACAGAGCACTGACGCCATGCACAATTCCGAAGACAACGCAGCACAGGCTCAGAAAAAATGCAAGCAGCATATTCAGGATGATATAGCGGTTCAGGCTGCTCTTGCGCTTCTTAAAGATCTTCAATTTTATACCCCAATCCGCGAATGGTCTTCAAATAGACCGGATTCTTGCTGTCATCGCCGATCTTATCGCGCAGCTTTGAGATGTGCACCATCATGGTGTTGTCATCGCTCTCGAAGTATTCGCCGTTGATGCGCTCATAGATCTGCATTTTGGTGAAGACGCGCCCCGGATGCTCCATCAGCATCATCAGAATTTTGAATTCGGTCGGCGTCAGGGCGATCTCCCTGCCGTCCTTGGTGACATAAAACTTTTTCGGATCGAGCATCAGCGAACCGACGCGCAGGATATCGCTGCCGGAGATGTTGCCGTTATCCAGCTGATAGAAACGCCGCAGATTCGATTTGACACGCGCGACAACCTCCAGCGGATTGAACGGCTTGGTGATGTAGTCATCCGCGCCGATATCAAGCCCGAGAATTTTGTCGCTGTCCGCGTTCATTGCCGAAATAATGATGATCGGGATATTGCTCCTGGTGCGCACACGCTTGGTCAGCTCATAGCCGTTCATGCCCGGCATCATGATATCCACGAGGGCAAGATCAGGCTGGGCGCTGCTGATGACGTCATAGGCTTCGTTGCCGTCAGAGGCGCGCAGAACCGTAAAGCCGGCATTTTCCAGATAAAGCTTGAGAATCTCCTGAATATCGGCGTCATCCTCTGCGATCAGGATCGTTTCCGCCATATTGTCACATCCTTTGCATATCGTTATAATTTATTATATCACGCTTTGATGCAAAACGCAATATCGGAATCTGATTTCTATTATACTGCCTGTCTCTGAAATACGGCTTCATACTACCTTAATAAAAATTAAGGTATCGCAATTTCTCACTCCTCACTCCTATCTCCTCACTATATTATAAATCCGTCCGCGCAGCGGACACCGCAATTTCTCACTTCTCACGCCTATCTCCTAACCAATGCCAACAACTTAAGATGTTGCGTTCCCCAGTGAATTGCGCTGCAATTCACTTAGGGGCGCCCTCTATCGCAGGGCGCCCCTCTCCGAAAAACGATCCACCGGATCGTTTTATCGGATTCACCCCTGCGGAGCTCCTA
>JAFWUX010000040.1 GCA_017523995.1 Oscillospiraceae bacterium
ACATTGTTTTTCGCTGTTCGGATTCTGCCAGCGCATTGATTTTCTCCTGAACCGCGTTCGCCATAAGGTTGAAATCCTGCGCAAGCAGACCGACTTCATCGTTACCGGATACAGCGGCACGTTCTTCATACGCACCCGCAGTAATCCGCTTAGCACTGTCCGATAGACTGCCGAGCGGCTCCATCGTCCGGCGCAGCAGCAGATACAGCACGATTACTGCCGGAATGCTGACGCCGAGCAGCACGCCGAGCATCCCGATTGCCAGCAGCCGCAGACGGTGCGTCACATCCGCAAGATCGTAAATCACAAAAATGTTTGTGTAATCCGGATACTCCGCCTTTGCAATCAACAGCTTATGCCTGCGGATTTGCAGTTCACCTGTTGCGGCAGGCTGCCCCTGCCGCGGATTGCTGATTTTCATATTCAACAAATCCTCCGGCGTCAGCACCGTCTGATTGTAGATTTCCTGTTTGCCGCGCAGGCAAATCACATAATCGCTGCCGTACTGCTTGAAGAAAAAGCGCTGTTCCGAATCGCTCATTACGCCCTTATATTTGGTCTGATATTCGGCATATTTCGATTGCAGCATCACCATTTGCCCGCAAACGGTCTGCTCTGCTTCACCGATCATCGAACGGCGGCAGATCATCCAGATTACGCTGTCGCTGACCGCCGCAGCAAGCAGAATCACAAGCGCCGCAATCGCCGTGATTTTCGTTCGTAATTTCA
Organism: Oscillospiraceae bacterium; assembly: GCA_017523995.1. The sequence goes on from JAFWUX010000040.1 coordinate 730, forward strand.
TAGATTGTCCTCTAAACGGTAGCCGATTTTCGGGACGGTAACGATCTGCTTTTGCAGACCGAGCTTTTTGCGGAGCTGCCCGATATGCACGTCGACCGTGCGCGTTTCGCCGAGATAATTCGCGCCCCAAACGAGCGATAATAAATCCTCGCGCGAGATCGCCGTATTCCTGTGCTTTGCGAGCATCACAAGCAGCTCAAATTCCATCGGCTTCAGCGGAATTTCCTGTTCGCCGCGCAAAACGCGGTGCTCGTCCAGACGCACGGTCAGCCCGCAGACTTGCAGCGTGTCTGCGGGCTTGACCGTCCGGTTCATGACTTTTTCCATGCGCACAAGCAGCTCGAGCATCTCAAACGGCTTGACGATATAATCCTCTGCGCCGCCCTGCAATCCGGTGATCTTGGAATCGAGATCGTCCTTTGCGGTCAGAAAAATGACGGGGATGGCGTAGGGCTGAATATCCTGAAAGAGCGCAAATCCGTCCTTTTTCGGCATCATGATATCGAGAATTGCCAGATCGTAGCGGTGATCGTCCGGCAGGGATAAAGCCGCCGCTTCGCCGTCCGGAAAGATGACCGGCTCCATGCCTGCCGCTTTCAGATTCATCGCAATCAGGCGCGCAATCGCGGCATCATCCTCCGCAATCAGGATTCGTTTTGACATCGTATTTCTCCTTTAGTAACCAAGTGCGGCATCAATCACGGAGCCGTCTATTGCATTGATTGCCATTTGCGTGGAATAGGTCGGATTCATCCCATAGCCCTCACCGACCATGACCTCTTTCCGGGTACCGCGAAAGCCCCAGACCGGCACGACAAGTCCCGTATCAAAGCTGTCCTTTTCGCTGATACGGCTGTATGTGAGCGTCACGCGGTCGATGCTGATGTCTGCGCCGATATGCTCCGGATCCTGCGTTGCACCGGTCATCGGCATCATCTTTTCAAAGGTATCGCGGACAGTCTCGAACGGCTGCAATGCTGCGTGATCGACCACGGTTTCCATGATTTCCAGCGGCGCATCCCAACGGAATCCGACAATACCGGCATCGTTCACCATGAATTCGATCATTTCGCCCGGCCAGAGCTGCTTTCTATAGCTGTCGCCCTGCCATTCATCGACATACTTCATACCGCTTGCCTGATCGAGCATCACGCCGTCAAAGCAGCGGTAATAATGCAACACATAACAGGTCTGCGTATAACGGGTTTTGTCATTCAGATTTGTCCGGATATCAAGATAGACCTGATATTTTCCGCCTTCACAATAAGCGAAATCATTCAGCCCGACTTTTTGCAGAAAATCCGTTGCCTGCTTCTGTGCATCCTCCTGCGAAAGCTCTGCGCTGTCACCCGGAATCGGCGTAAAATCCGTATTCAGATCAAGCCCGCCGAGCAGCATCGGGATATCCGAACCGATTTTTTCTGCGCATTATTGAGATTATGCTTATACATGGTTCCGAGAATCGTCATAAACTCCGTTCCGACAGGCGATGCCGAATAGCAGAGACAGTTGCCGCGGTCGGGATTGTTCGAGACAAAGAGCGATGCGTGATTGTC
>JAFWUX010000041.1 GCA_017523995.1 Oscillospiraceae bacterium
ACATTGTTTTTCGCTGTTCGGATTCTGCCAGCGCATTGATTTTCTCCTGAACCGCGTTCGCCATAAGGTTGAAATCCTGCGCAAGCAGACCGACTTCATCGTTACCGGATACAGCGGCACGTTCTTCATACGCACCCGCAGCAATCTGCTTTGCGCTGTCCGATAGACTGCCGAGCGGCTTCATCGTCCGGCGCAGCAGCAGATACAGCACAATCACCGCCGGAATGCAGACACCAAGCAGTACGCCGAGCATTCCCAGCGCAAGCAGCCGCAGGCGGCGTATCACATCAGCAAGATCATGCACGGCATAAAGCGTTCGCCCCGCAGATTCGCCCCTTGCAATCAGCAGTCTGTGTCCGCTGATTTGCAGAACGCCGTGCGAAACCGCAACCGAATTTGTATATGCGGTTGTATCCATTTCCAGCAACTCCGACGGTGTGAGAACCGTCTGATTGTAAATTTCCGCAGTACCGTCCAGACAGATCACATAGTCATCGCCGCGCTGCTTGAAGAAAAAACGCTGCTCGGAATCGCTCAGTATACCCCGCGACTGCGCATTAAATTCCAGATAATCCGTTTGCAGCGAGAGCATTTTGGTATAAACGGTCTGCTCCGCCTCATGCATCAAAGTACGACGGCAGATGAACCAGATGATGCCGTCGCTGACCGCTGCGGCAATCAGAATCACAAGTGCAGCGATCAACGTAATTTTCGTGCGCAGTTTCATGGAGAATCCTCCAGACGGTAACCGATCTTCGGCACGGTGACGATTTGCTTTTGCAGACCGAGTTTTTTGCGGAGCTGCCCGATATGCACATCGACCGTCCGCGTTTCACCGAGATAGTTCACGCCCCAGACCATCGACAGCAGATCTTCGCGGGAAATCGCTGTGTTCTTGTGCTTGGCAAGCATCACAAACAGCTCATACTCCATTGGCTTGAGCAGAATTTCCGTGTCGCCGCGCAGCACACGATGTTCATCCAGACGCACCGTCAGCCCGCAGACATTCAGTGTGTCTGCGGGCTGTTTTGTCCGGCTCATGACCTTTTCCATGCGCACGAGCAGTTCAAGCATTTCAAACGGCTTGACGATGTAATCCTCTGCACCGTCCTGCAAGCCGGTAATTTTGGATGTGAGGTCATCCTTTGCTGTCAGGAAAATCACTGGGATACCGTATGGCTTGATATCCTGAAACAGCGCAAAGCCGTCCTTTTTCGGCATCATGATATCGAGCAGTGCGAGATCATAGCGGTGATCGTCCGGCAGGGATAAAGCCGCCGCTTCGCCGTCGGGAAAGATGACCGGCTCCATACCTGCCGCTTTCAGATTCATCGCAATGAGCTTTGCAATCGCTTCGTCATCCTCCGCGATCAGGATTCGTTTTGACATCGTATTTCTCCTTTAGTAACCAAGTGCGGCATCAATCACCGAGCCGTCGATCGCATTGATCGCCATTTGCGTGGCATAGGTCGGATTCATCCCATAGCCCTCACCGACCATGACCTCTTTCCGGGTACCGCGAAAGCCCCAGACCGGCACAACCAGTCCCGTATCAAAGCTATCCTTTTCACTGATGCGGCTGTAGCTGAGCGTCACGCGGTCGATGCTGATGTCCGCGCCGATATGCTCCGGATCCTGCGTTGCACCGGTCATCGGCATCATCTTTTCAAAGGTATCGCGGACAGTCTCGAACGGCTGCAATGCAGCGTGATCGACCACGGTTTCCATGATCTCCAGCGGTGTGTTCCAGCTAAACCCGACGATACCGGCATCATTCACCATAAACTCGACGACTTCGCCGCCCCATTCCTGCTTGCGGTAGCTGTCGCCTTCCCAGCCATCCGCGAATTTTGAGCCGCTTGCCTGATCGAGCATCACGCCGTCAAAGCAGCGGTAATAGTGCAGCACATAGCAGGTCTGTATATAGTTGTTTCCGTCCTTTGTCCGGAGATCGAGATAGACCTGATACTTTCCGCCCTCGCTGAATGCAAAATCATCGAGCCCGACTTTGTGCAGGAAATCCTCTGCCTGCTTCTGTGCATCTGCCTGTGAAAGCGCCGCGCTGTCATTCGGAATCGGCGTAAATTTCGTATTGATATCCATACCGCCGAGCAGCATCGGGATATCCGAACCGATTTTTTTCTGCGCATTATTGAGATTATGCTTATACATGGTTCCGAGAATCGTCATAAACTCCGTTCCGACAGGCGATGCCGAATAGCAGAGACAGTTGCCGCGGTCGGGATTGTTCGAGACAAAGAGCGATGCGTGATTGTC
>JAFWUX010000042.1 GCA_017523995.1 Oscillospiraceae bacterium
AAGAGCAAATGGTGTGTTCCCAATGCCGTTTGCAGATAAACTGCTATATATTGCAGGCGATTATCCTCAATATGCTACCGGAAAAAGGGCAGATAACAGATTGTTTTATCAGGCATATCTCGAACAGCTCGGCCGCTGGCACAACAGCCCGTATACGCACCCGGCCGTTGATGCGGTCTATACATATATCTCGCAGGGAACGCTGATGAAAGACCTGATCGACTGCCATGTCCTGACACTTGATGAGGAAACCGGTCAGCTTGCCGATAAGGCCATGATTGCCGGCATTGCGCAGGCGGATGCGTTTGTACGGTTCCGGGTGTGGGGCGGAGAAATACAGGAAACATGGCTGGATAACTCGCTCTATGACAGCTTCATTGCATGGAACGGCAGCGAAAGTGAACAGACAGATCTTTGTTATGCGACCGGCAATACAGAGCCGATCACGTATAAGCATCCGTCCAAAATCCGGAATACCGGAGACAAGGCAAAGCTGATCTCTGCAAACGATGAAAGCGGCTTTACCTACCGCGGAAGGTTTGCCGATAAAACGGAAGCGATTTCCGTCAGCTACGACTTCTCCCAGAAGATGCACAATGCGGTCCGCTGGCTGATTCAGCGGCAGGGTATTCCGTTTGATACCATGACGCTGCTTGTCTGGACAAGCAGCCTTGCAGACCCGCCCGGTATTCTGGGTGAGGCCTGCGACCCGGATGTTGAAGAATACTTCGCGCAGGAGATCAGGCCGGACACCGAGCCGCTCTACAGAGATTTTCTCCGCAGGCAGATTTTCGGCACAAAGGATTTCGCGATCGACAGCAAGGTCATGCTCATGGGCGTGGATGCCGCAACGACCGGACGGCTCTCGATTGCAATGTACGAAGAACTGGAACACTCCCGCCTGCTGGAACAGCTTGTCACATGGCACGCAGAAACGGCTGCGCTGCGGTATTATACGAAGCAGAAAAAGAGCATTCCCAATTCCTTTGCCGTCAGGGAAATCATCAACTGCGCATACGGCATGGAAAACGGCAAGGGCTTTTTAGAAGCGAAGCCGGAGATCGTCAAGGACAATGTGCTGCGGCTGCTTCCCTGCATCACACAGGGACGGCATATTCCCGCAGACATCGTGCAGAATCTTGTGAAAAAAGCATCCAACCCGCTCGCTTATGAGCACGGCTACAATCACCGCACCGTTCTGGAAACCGCCTGCGGCATGATCCGCAAGCAAAATATTGAGCAAAAGAAAGGAGTCACCTCTATGGCTTTTGATCCGAATGAAACCGACCGCAGCTATCTGTTCGGCTGCCTGCTGGCGATCGCGGATGCAGCGGAAAATGCATCCTACGACGAAGCGGACAGAGGCAAGCGCGTCACCAATGCCAAGCGTTACTGGAGTATGTTTGCGAGCCGCCCGTCCACTACATGGGCGAAGATCGAATCACAGCTTCGCGTGTACATGATCAAGCTCGGCACCAAGAGCATTTACTACGAAAAAATGCTGAATGAAGTTATGTCCAGATTCGATCTGAATGCGTTTGCGGACAACAGCCCGCTGACATCGAACTATCTGCTCGGTTATCACCATTTCAATGCTGAGATCTATAAGAAAAAAGAGGAGGATTAAACCATGCTGAATCATAAGATTGATTTTTCGGTCATTATCACCGCGACGAACGCGAACCCCAACGGCGACCCGCTCAACGGCAACCGTCCCCGCGAGGCCTTCGACGGCTGCGGCGAGATCTCCGATGTCTGCATCAAGCGCAAGATCAGAAACCGCCTGCAGGATATGGGCGAGAAGATCTTTGTGCAGTCCGACGACCGCTGCGATGACGGCTGCGATTCCCTGCACGCCCGCGCCGGTCAGAATGCGGCGCTCAAAGCGATCATGAACGGCAAAAACACAGACCGCGACGCCTTTGCAAAGGCTGCCTGTGAAGAATGGATCGACGTCCGCAGCTTCGGGCAGGTGTTTGCGTTCAAGGGCGACCCGGTTTCCGTCGGTGTGCGCGGCCCGGTCAGCATTCAGCAGGCGGTCAGCGTTTCTCCGGTCGATATCATCAGTATGCAGATCACCAAGAGCGTCAACGGTGAGAGCGGCAAGGAGAGCAAAGCCTCTGATACCATGGGCATGAAGCACCGCGTATCCTTCGGGCTGTATGTGATCCACGGCAGCATCAACTGCCAGCTTGCGGAAAAGACCGGCTTCTCCGACGAGGACGCCGCGAAGATCAAAGAGGCACTCTGCACGCTGTTCGAGAACGACGCATCCTCTGCAAGACCCGAGGGCAGCATGGAGGTCTGCCGCGTGTACTGGTGGGAGCATGACTGCAAAACGCCGAAGGTCAGCTCCGCAAAGGTACACCGTGCACTGAACATCACGCTGAAAGACGGCGTTTCCGCGCCGCGCAGCTTTGACGATTACGAGATTACGCTTGCCAAGATCGACGGTGTAAAACCGGAGATCATTGAGCTGATGTGATGCTCCGCGAAGAGGATTACCTGATGCTCTCCGGACTGCAGCATTTTGCGTTCTGCCGCCGGCAGTGGGCGCTGATCCACATTGAACAGCAATGGGCGGAAAATTTCCGCACCGCCGACGGCAGACTGATGCATGACCGTGCGCATGACAGCGATTTCCGCGAAAAGCGCGGGGACGTTATCATCACGCGCGCCATGCAGGTATCGTCTGCGGCGCTGGGCATCAGCGGTGAATGCGATATCGTGGAATTTCACAAAGCAGCGGACGGCATCCGCGTAAACGGTCTGGACGGCACATATCAGGTGATCCCGGTGGAGTATAAGCGCGGGAAGCCGAAAGAAGATGACTGCGATGCCGTGCAGCTCTGTGCGCAGGCACTCTGCCTTGAGGAAATGCTCTGCTGTGAAATCCCGCAGGCTTATCTGTACTACGGCGAGACCCGCAGAAGGCAGACCGTTGCACTGGATGCGGTGCTCCGAAAGCGTACAGCCGATATGATCGCGGAAATGCACGAGCTGTTCCGGCGGCAGCATACACCGAAGGCCAGACGCACCAAAGCCTGCAATGCCTGCTCTCTGAAGGATGTCTGTCTGCCGGTGCTGGAAAAAAAGCGCAGTGCGGCGGATTATCTGGCTGAAGCACTGAAAGGCGGTGATCCATGAAAAAGCTGCTCAATACACTTTATATCACAACACCGGACAGATATCTTTCGCTGGACGGCGAAAATGTTGTTGTTTCTGAAAATCATAAAGAGATCGCGAGAATGCCGCTGCACAATCTGGAACGCATCATGGCATTCGGTTGTGCAGGCGCAAGCCCGGCACTCATGGGAAAATGCGTCTCCGAATCGCGGGAGCTGGTGTTCATGTCACGCTCCGGCAGATTCCTTGCGCGTGCAGAGGGCGAGGTCAGCGGCAATGTCCTGCTGCGGCGGACACAGTACCGCATCGCAGACAGCCCGGAGCAGAGCCTCGGCATCGCACGGAACATGATCGCAGCAAAGCTTTACAACAGCAGGTGGACGCTCGAACGCACCATGCGGGATCACGGAATGCGCATCGACCTTGCAAAATTTGAAGAAAAATCCGCCTATCTGCAGAGCAGCATTCAGACGGCAATGTCCGCTCCGGATGCTGACAGTCTGCGCGGCATTGAGGGTGAAGCGGCAAGCGTGTATTTCTCCGTATTCGACGACATGATCCTGCAGCAGAAAGAAGCGTTCCGGTTCACCGGAAGAAACCGCCGTCCGCCGCTTGACCGCGTCAATGCGCTGCTTTCGTTTGCGTACTCGCTCTGCACAAGCATGTGTACATCCGCGCTGGAAGCCGTCGGGCTTGACCCGTATGTCGGTTTTCTGCATACAGACAGACCGGGCAGACGTTCTCTTGCGCTGGATCTGGTCGAGGAATTCCGCGCGCTGATGTGCGACCGGTTTGTACTGACGCTTATCAACAAGCGAACAATTTCACCGGAGCAGTTCGATGTGCGGGAAGACGGAGCCGTTCTGCTGCATGACGACGGCCGCAAAGCATTTCTCACCGCATGGCAGAAGCGCAAGGACGATGAGATCCGGCATCCGTTCCTGGATGAGAAGGTACAGTGGGGCATGCTTCCATATGTACAGGCACTTTTGCTTGCGCGGTATCTGCGCGGCGATCTGGACGCATATCCGCCCTTTTTATGGAAATAAGCGATGTTTATACTGATCACCTATGATGTCAATACCGAGGATGCCGCAGGCAGAAAAAGGCTGCGGCGGATCGCAAAAACCTGTGTGAATTACGGAATCCGCGTGCAGAATTCCGTCTTTGAATGTCAGGCCGATGCGGCGCAGTGGCGGATGCTGAAAGCGAAGCTGCTCGGCGAGATCAACCCGGAAAAGGATTCTCTCCGTTTTTACTTTCTGAATGACAATCAGCGTGCAAAAGCGGAGCATCACGGTTCCAAGGAGACGCTTGCGGTTGATGAGCCGCTGGTGCTCTAGTGCGAACCGGAAGCAAACAGAAAAAGCCACGGGGATTCGCACCGGGTTTTCCGGTGGTTCCGCGCGCGAACCGGTGGTTCCGCCGGCATACAAAACGGAATATTTGTCAAAAATGCTGATAGGATCCGCGGAGATCCGGTTTTATTTTCGGCATTTTTGCTGTCACCCCCTTCACAGGGGGTGTGGATTGAAATGACCTGTCCCGATTACGGACAGAGAACCGAATGCAGTCACCCCCTTCACAGGGGGTGTGGATTGAAATTCCCCGCCGGGGCAGAAGAAGCACCCGACGGGAAGTCACCCCCTTCACAGGGGGTGTGGATTGAAATAGAGCAATGACAATACTCATATGTTTCATCTCGGTCACCCCCTTCACAGGGGGTGTGGATTGAAATAGATCATCTTCGATAACGGAAATGCGCTGTGTCACGTCACCCCCTTCACAGGGGGTGTGGATTGAAATTATTTTTTCAATCAGTGGTTTTAATCTTGGTCTGGTTACCCCCTTCACAGGGGGTGTGGATTGAAATCCTCTGATTATCGCAATAACCTTGATCCTCTTAGTCACCCCCTTCACAGGGGGTGTGGATTGAAATATCAATAGGCCGGATAACTGAATAAGCACCAGCTGTCACCCCCTTCACAGGGGGTGTGGATTGAAATCTTTTGATGTGGGTGCTGTGACTGATCTTCAATTGTCACCCCCTTC
>JAFWUX010000043.1 GCA_017523995.1 Oscillospiraceae bacterium
ACGATGGATTTTCCCATCTCATCGCCGACATTGTTGATGACAAGCACATGCTGTTCCTCGCGGTGAATCCGGACTAGATGCATGTCTCTCGCACCGACTGCTTCCTGCTTTGTGCTGCCTGCCGGATCGAGACGGAACACCAACAGCTGATCGAGATCGTATCCCGGCAGAATTTTGACGCGGACGGTTTTGCTCGTATCACCCGCGGAGAATGTCACAGCCGGATCATCGACAAAGCTGTAATCCTTGTCCGGACGCGCATCGCCGGCAACCGGCGTGACGGTAAAGGACATGTTCTCTGCTGCAGGTTTGCTGAGCTTCAGTTCCAGATCAATGACATCGCCGGGCTTTGCGGCGGAATTCAGCGTGCTGAAGCTGACATTTACATCTTCCGTCAGACCGAGATCCTGATTATAACCGACATTCGTTTTCGGATAGACGGCATATGCGCCCAAATTGATGCCGCCTTCTCCTGCGCCGATCGCAGGGCTGCCTGCCTTCAGCGAGAAATCGCCGGCAGCTGCATTGACGAACATCGGATCCTTGCCGAGATTGGATTTGACACCTATCTGCGCATTGAATGCATCCACCGTGATCGCAGGCTGCGAGGGATCCATATACCGGACATAGGCCGCCTTTCTGGGAGAATACCACAGGTTGCTCCGGAAGATATTGGAGCCGCCGCCCTTGAGGTCGATGCCGTGCCAGGCGTGGAATCCGTTGACAGAAGTTTCCTTGACCAGAATGCCGACTGTTTCATTGCTGCCGTACATACTGTTTGCATCTTCATAAGAAATATTGTTCCGGACATCATTGTTCCATGATCTGTCCAGCGAGATGCCGTTTTTGAGGTTATAGGTCACATTGTTGACCCAGTGAGCGTCCCATGTGGATCCGGTGTCCCAGAATGCGGAGAATAATCCCGATTCGATGCGCTGCGCCGGGAAATTCATGAAGTACGGCGTATCTCCGACCATGCGCTTGTTTTCGTCCAGCGGCTTGTTATAGACGATATTTTCGTATGCCCAGTTTCGCGTGCACTCCGATTCATTGAACATGAAATAGGCGGTGTTGTGCGAAATATTCCGGACTGCGGTGAAGTCTCTGACGCTGATATCAAGCCAGATCGTACCGCCGTTGACCGAGCCGCCGGAATAGTTGAACGCGAATACATTGTTGCGGTTGCCGTCGGCTCTTCCGCCGAGTGTGGAGGATTCCGCACCGCCTGCACCGGCATTCTTGCCGATCGCACCGATAAATGTGTTTTCGGAGATGATGCTGTTCTGGGTATGGTTATCATAGCACAGTGTTTCGCCGTAAACGCTCTGGAAATAGTTGTTGCGGATGACATTGTCCGGACCTGCAACCGGAATGGTCACATCGGGGCGGTAGACACCCTGATTCGACCACGACCACGGCGCATTGTAGACACAGCCGATATTCTGAAATTTGTTGTTCAGAATCTCATTGCCCCTGCCCATGATATTGATTGTGCTGCGTGCATATTTGTAATCCTCAAAGACAAAGCCTTCGATCCGGACATAGTCCCGCCCGAACAGGTTGAACACATCCGTGAGCTGATTCTTTCTGCCGGCAATGGAATATTCGATGCCCGCATTGTCATAATGCTGCACCTCATCTTCGCGCCAGCCGGTATCCTGAAGCCACTGCGCTCTGACCTGCGGCGTGACGGAGGAACCGTTAAACACATCCTTGTGCTTGATGATGACCTTGCCCATGTCCTCCGTTTTTTCGGGACGGAACACGATCATCGCATCCGCTTTTCCGGATTCTCCCGGCCGGATGTCATCCTCGATGTAGGTGCCGGGCCGGATCAGGATCGTCGTGCCGGCAGTTGCTTCTGCAGCTGCCTTTTTGATGGAGCGGTAGGGTCTCTGCGAGGAGCCGTTGCCGGAGCTGTCGTTGCCGTTTTCAGCGACATAGAGCACTCTGCCGCTGATCTCCGCGGCTTCTGCTGCGGTCAGGTTCACAATACCTGTGTTCGGCATCAGGAGTGCCGGAATCGTGAACAGACTCAATAGAATTCCCCGCTGATAGTGTGGTTTCGCATTTTTCTTTTTCATTTTCCAAATTTCCTTTCTGCGCTCAGGGACGCATCATGAGCGTTTGGGCTGTCTGTGATCAGACTATTTATCTGCAAACGCTTCATATTTATTATAAACCACAAATCCCCGCAGAATCAAGATAGTATTGCGGCATGTCAAAAGACAATAGTACATATTAATCTGTAAAAACATGTCGTAAAGTCTTGCGCTTTGGTTCATAATATGCTATAATCAAAAAGGGGGGATTCAGATATGAAAAAGAGAACGACAGTCGGTGTAATTACAGCAGAATGCTACCGAAAGTATATTGATGAGATGGTCTGCGGCATCATCGCACAAAGCAATCTTGCTGACTGCAATGTCATTGTGCTGGCAGCAAGGAATAATTTTCAGGCGCCTGTGTCACCGCATATCCGGCATGAAGCCGATCTGTACCGGCTGATCGGATCACCGTGCTTTGACGGGTTTATCTATGACAGAAATGCGTTTGCATCTGCTGCGATCCAAAAGCATCTGGATGATCTGCTTCGCAGCACCGGAAAACCTGTGATGCTGCTGGATGCCGGTGAACATCCCTATTTTGAGAATACTGTCTCGCATGATCCGGAGACGTTTTCGCTGCTGATCGAGCATATGATTCAGGTTCACGGTCACAGAAAGATATATTGCCTGACCGGAACCAGGGGCACTGCACAGGCGAAAGAGCGTCTGGAAACCTATTTTCATGTGATGCAGCGCCACGGTCTGTATTATGATGAAAGCTATTATACCTACGGCGATTTCTGGCGGGATGCCCCTGTGCAGTATGCGCAGCGGCTCATCAGCGGCGAGCTTACCATGCCGGATGCTGTAGTGTGCGCCAATGATATTATGGCGGATGCACTGATTGCCGCACTTGAAAAGGCGGGGATCCGCGTGCCGCAGGATGTTGCCGTCACGGGATTTGACGGCTATCTGGATAATACGATGGGTTCTGTCAGCCTGACCAGCTTTCCGCACAGCTGCTATCAGCTTGGCGCCGATGCGTTCCGCAGGCTTTTCAGCATGATGACGGGGCGGAGCTGCCGCAGGCTCCGGATCCGTCACAGCGGGATTCAGATCGGACAAAGCTGCGGATGTCTGCCTGTCATCCGGCAGGCGGAAAAAAACCGCAGAGAACAGCGTCTGCTCTCTGCATACAAAGAATGGTTTTATCACAGTGAGGTGCTCTTTGAGCTGATGCATACAAAATCACTCAGTGATCTGCTGTACCTGGTCGCCGGCAGGATCTATCTTGTATGCCATTGGAATCAGTTCCGCATCTTCCTGACGAATGATTATCTGAGATCTGTTCAGGCAAATCAGAATCCTGCTGGTCAGAAAGACTGCTGCGAGGTGCTCTGGACTGACAGAGCAGGGAAGAGCAGCGGCATTTCGCCGCGCCCGATTGATTGGACTGAGATCGTTTCCTATCTGACACAGCATCCCCGACACCCGACTGCCTATTTTCTTTCGCCGCTGCATATGGATGAGCGGCAGTTCGGGATGGCTGCATTATCCTTCGGAAAGCTGCCGTGCAGCTACCGGCCGGAATACTGCACATTGATGAGCTATCTATGCCTTGCGCTGGATCAGCAGGAAGAAAAGAGCAGGCTCAGTCAACAGAATGAGAACGACAACAAGGAGCCGGAGAATCCCCAGCTTTACCGGCAGCTTCTTCTGATCCGGGAAGAAATGCAGCAGCATCCGGAATCGGACTGGAATGTGCAGAATCTGTGCGAACGCACACATGTCAGCAGAAGCTACCTGCAAAGAATGTATAAGCGATACTTCGGGAAGAGCATTTTCGGGGAGCTCATTGACTTCCGGCTGCAAAAAGCCAAAGAGCTTCTCGGCAGCACAGAATACCCGATCTCACAGATCGCAGAGCTTTGCGGCTATGAAACCTATGCGCATTTCGCCAAGCAATTCAAGGCACAGGAGGGCGTTACGCCGTCAGAATACCGAAAGGCGCGCTGCTTTTGATTGCTGGAAAATGCCGGTTTCTTGTGCAAAGACAGTTTCGCATATTTCTCCTGAATCTGCAAACACTACCAAGGCAGCTTACTGCAAAATATATCGAAAAAGGAGAATACAGCGAAATGAAAGCAACAGGAATCGTCAGGCGAATTGATGATCCTGGCCGCATTGTGATACCAAAAGAAATTCGTCGGACGCTCCGGATCAGGATGGGCGCCCCCTCACTGATAACATTGACACAGGATATCCGGTTCTGCATGAGTGTGGAATCGGCTGCGGAACGGTACATCGGGAAGTGAAGAGATATAGTGAACCGCCGTCTGCGTTGAGCAGGCGGCGGTCTTTTCGTGGTATATTTTTATGCTGGCTTCAGATTTTCGATGTGTTTTTGATAAGCGCCAATAATTCAGCAGGCTTCAGCACCTTGCCCGACGAAACGAGCTTCTCATTGATCACAAGCGCAGGCATGGACATTGCGCCGTACTCCATGATTTTCTGCAAATCGGTGACATACTCGACCTCGATGCCCATTCCCTCGACTGCTTTGACAGTATTATCATAGAGCTGATGACAGGCTTTGCAGCCCGAACCGAGCACCTTGATGCTGCCAATTCCCGTAATCTTTATTCCTCTGGACGGAGACTCCGCTTTCTTTGTTTCCTTTTTCTTGCCAAACAATAACATGATCGTTCCTCCTATATAATATGAGTCTGAATGAGATTGAAGAAGTATCCGACAAGGATAATACCAACTGTGCAGATTGCAATGAAAATGCCAAGCAGTTTCGGCTTTATCGCTTTTTTCAGCATAATCATAGATGGCAGCGACAGCGTAATCACGCCCATCATAA
>JAFWUX010000044.1 GCA_017523995.1 Oscillospiraceae bacterium
GCCGCAGTCGCCGAGCATTGTCGCGTGTGCAATGCTGCCGCGGATATCCTGCGCATACATTCTGCCGTCAAAGGAGATCGAGGAATTGAATGCATTGACAGTTTCATCGACCTCTTTTGAAAATCTGCCTGCCCACATTTTAGCCATAGCTGCTTATTCCTTTCCAAGTGATTTGCCTTTAATCTCCGCAAATCTGATTTCATACAATCTCTGCTGCTCAGGTGTTCGTACTCCGGCTGACGAAAAGAGAAACCGTATGATGTGCTCCACGGGATTGAAGCCCGGATCCTCAAAATGATTGAAAGCATCTTCACTGATTTCATAAACGTCACTGTAAATCAGATGGCTGCCGCACATTTCATCCATGACATACATATTCAGTGCAGGGGACCATTCTGCGTCGTAGACGCCGTTATGCTTTCTTTTGCTCATAAGCCGACTCCTTTCCGAAGGATTGGCGGATACTTTGAAAAACAGACAGGGCGACCTGCGAAAGCCGCCCTTTCTGTCTGATTGTTTGATTGATTACTTGCCGCGCTTCTGGTCGAGCTTTGCCTTGACCTTGATCGGCAGTCCGAACAGGTTGATGAAGCCTGCGCTGTCAGCCTGATTGTAGACATTGTCCTCATCAAACGTTGCAACTTCCTCGTCATAAAGGGTATCCGGCGAGGTGATGCCTGCAGTGATGATGTTGCCCTTGTAGAGCTTCAGCTTGACAGTGCCGTTGACTGTCTGCTGGGTGCTGTCTACGAATGCATCCAGAGCCTCACGCAGCGGGGTGAACCACTGACCGTTGTAAACAAGGTCTGCATACTGATGAGAGAGCTGCTCCTTGACTCTTGCAGTCTGCTTGTCGAGGGTGATGGTCTCGAGTGCAGCATGTGCATAGTAGAGGATCGTGCCGCCGGGGGTCTCATAGACGCCGCGGCTCTTCATGCCGACGAGACGGTTCTCAACAATATCGGTGATACCGATGCCGTTTGCGCCGCCGAGTGCGTTCAGCTTGCGGACAATATCGCTGCCCTTCATCTTCACGCCGTCTACAGCGACCGGAATGCCCTTCTCGAAGTCGATGGTGACATAGGTCGGGGTATCGGGAGCCTGCTCCGGCGAAACGCCGAGCTCGAGAAAACCGGGCTTGTTGTACTGCGGCTCATTTGCCGGATCCTCAAGATCCAGACCCTCGTGGGAGATGTGCCACAGGTTCTTATCCTTGGAGTAATTGGTCTCGCGGGAAATCTTCAGCGGGATGTTGTGTGCCTCTGCATAGTCGATCTCCTCGTCACGGGACTTGATGTCCCAGATTCTCCACGGAGCGATGATCTGCATATCGGGGCAGAATGCCTTGATGGTCAGCTCGAAGCGAACCTGATCGTTGCCCTTGCCGGTGCAGCCGTGGCAGATCGCGTCAGCGCCTTCCTTCATGGCGATTTCCGCAATTCTCTTTGCGATGATCGGACGTGCAAAAGAGGTGCCGAGCAGATACTTGCCTTCATAGACAGCGCCTGCCTTGACGGTCGGGAAGACATAGTTGTCGATGAACTCATCGGTCAGGTCTTCGATATAGAGCTTGGAAGCGCCGGTCTTGATTGCCTTCTCCTCGAGACCGTCGAGCTCGGTGCCCTGTCCGACGTCGCCGGAAACAGCAATGACCTCGCAGCCCGGATAGGTTTCCTTCAGCCACGGAATGATAATAGAGGTATCGAGACCGCCGGAATATGCAAGTACGATCTTCTTCGGAATTTTGGTTTCAGCCATGATAATTGATCTTCCTTTCCGACAGCGGATGTATGCTGTCTGTAAAATCCTTTTTTATTATACTCTGTATTTAATATTTGTCAAGGGGTATCTGTATATTTCTGGAATATTCATGAATAATATTCAGACTATACAATCAAAAGTGAATATTATTCAATCCGGGAAGAACGAACAGAAATCCTGCGTGCCGTAGAAGTAGCCGTCAGCGCTTTCATTATACGCAAAGCCCACGCCGATATGCGTGAATTTCTCGCTCAGCAGGTTCATACGGTGCTGATCTGAGCCGAGCCAGCCGTCTACTGCATCAAAGGTGTCAAACTGTCCGCGGTCGATGTTTTCGCCGCCTGTCATATAGTCGATGCCGGCATTGAGCATGCGGTCTTTTCGCGAAGTGCCGTCTGAGCTGTGGTGCTCAAACATGTTATGATCTGCCATGTCAGCACTGTGTGCGCGTGCGAGCTTTGCAAGCTCCGGATGCCATATGAAGGGGGGGAGCCCCATGGTTGCGCGCAGACCGTTCACGGAATAGTAGTTGAGCTTTGAGAGAACTTCAAAATCGTTCCTGTCCGCCAGATGATCGAACCGGATGTTAACATCGCTCCGCAGAACGGAAACCGCATAGAGGTCGCCTTCCTCGCGGTAAAACTCATCGCGGTACTCGCGGACAGTGTATCCTGCAGGCGCAGTATACTCTGAACATATTTTATAGTATCCGACGATATTGTCCTCGAAGGCGATGGCGATTGTTGTCTCGGCGGGATCATTCGCGAAAATCGCAAAGATGATGTTGCCGATGTCATATGCAACAGTCAGCATTTCGTTCGGCTGCGTCTGACCGGTCAGCACAGAGATCGAAACACCGAGCGGGTAGGGCTTTTTGTCCGCCGTCAGATCTTGCTGCACAGGCTCCGTCTCAACCGGAACGGTCTCCGTTGTTGTGACTGTTGTCACGGTTGTGGTGACAGTGGTGACGGTTGTCATTTCTGTTGTGGTTGTTTCGGATTCTGTTGTGGTCTCCGTTACGGGCACAGTGGTCTCAAACGGATACGGCGGCATCGGGAGCTGCTTGGCGATCTGCCGCAGCAGCATCGTGGTGTCATTGCCGTTGACTTTTGTATCACCGTTGACATCTGAATTCATCAGCCCTTCCGTGGTCAGATGCAGCATTTCATCCTCACAGCAAAGCCGTGCGAGCAGTACCGCATCGGAAACATCAAGGTGCCTGTCTACATTGAGATCACCCGGATAGATCGTGCTGCCGGCGGCATGCAGCATCAGCAGCGAGAACAGTGCTGCTGCGGAAAGTGAGAACGGCAGGAGTACGCCTCCGAACCGTGGTTTTCGCTTTCCTGATGGTTCATTCGTCTTCATTGAGATACCCCTTTCAAAAAACAGCTCCAAAATAAAATGATGTATATACGGCTGCGCTTTGTGTATTTTATTCAATCGCCTTCATCGAGCCTGCCATATCAATGCGGCGGAGTTTTCCGCGCAGCATCAGATCGACAAGCACCGTGAAGATCAGTGTCATGACAGCCGCAAAAACAAAACAGTACCACGGTATATCCGGCGCGAACATCACCACATCAACCTCAGCTGTCTGTACCACATAGCGGCAGAGGAAGATGCCTGCGACCAGTCCGCAGAGCATACCGCAGACCGCCGACAGGATGTTTTCGCGAAAGATATACGCATAAACCTCTTTATGATAGAATCCGAGCACCTTGAGCGTTGCAAGCTCGCGTGTGCGTTCGAGGATATTGATATTTGCGAGATTGTAAAGGACAGCAAACGCCAGCAGTCCGGAGAAAATGATGATCACCGCAACGATCAGGCCGAGCGCTTTGACAAGATCACGGAACCGCGCACCGCTCTGCGATGTGAAATGAATCCCGATCAGCGCATCGGAATGCAGCAGATGTGCGCCGAGCGCATCCTCATCCGTGCCGGGCGTCTCGTTCGCGAAGAAGCAGTTTGCGCGATATGTCCCGAACAGTGAACGGTAGCATTTCGGCGTCAGAATGATGCGGTTCATCGCATAATTCTCCATGATGCCGCTGACCTGTACCGGCTCCGATGCATCCGCAAGCGTCACGGTGTCTCCGGCAGAAACGCCGAGCAGCTTTGCAAGCTTCTCATTCAGGATGACGCCGTCATCTGTCAGCTTGAGCTTTTCATGTGTTTTGCGGTCACGCAGCACGATGAAATCCTCAATCTGCTCCGGTGTATCCGGCACAATGAGGGAGACCTCATAGCTGCGGTGATTTGCACGTACAGTTCCGGATTTTGTCAGCCCGAACAGATAGCCGCTGATCTCCGGTGTGTGCTCCAGCGTATCATCGAGGATTTCGCGGTGTGTGTCCGTCTCATCGAACATACCTGTGACATTATAGACAAAGATTTCGCCGAACTGCAGATCGACAATCGAAGCGATCGCGTGATACAGCCCGAATCCCGTGACAAGCAGCGCCGTGCATCCGCAGATGCCGAGTACAGACATCAGCACTCTGCTGCGGTAGCGGAAGAAATTGCGGATTGTCACCTTGAACCTGAAACTGCATTTGCTCCAGAGCCAGCGCCATTTTTCGAGCAGGATCCGCTTGCCTTTTTTCGGCGGCTTCGGGCGCATCAGCATCGCAGGAACCTCCCGCATTGCCGAGCTGCATGCGATCGCCGCGACGATTCCCGTGCAGAGCAGGGATGCTGCAAGGCAGATCAGCGCGTATCCGAAGCGATACGGGCAGTGAACCGGCGGAAAGTGATACATCATGCCGTAACAGCGGAAAATCACACGCGGGAACACCTGAAACCCGATGAGCGTTCCGACTGCCGTGCCGAGTACGCTCGCGATGACTGCATACATGATAAACTGCATCGCGATGCTGCCCTCGGAATATCCGAGTGCTCTGCAGGTACCGATTTCGGTGCGCTGCTCCTCGACCATGCGCGTCATGGTTGTCAGGCAGACAAGCGATGCCACCAGCAGAAAGAACACCGGAAAGATTCTTGCGATCCGGTCCACGCGGTCGGCGTCCTCACCGTAGCTGCTCCAGCCGGGATTATCGGTGCGGTCGAATGCATACCATTTGATTCCGTCGGCAATGGCTTCTGCATCAGCAACAGCCTGCGCATAATCAGATTCGCCCTTTTCCAGCTGATCCTTTGCCTCCGAGAGTTTTGTGCGCTCCTTCGCTTCGGTTTTATCAAGCGCGTCAGATTTTTCTTCGATTACCGCCAGCGCATCGAGATATTCATTCTCCTGTGCTTCGAGTTTCTCAGCGGTTTTATCGAGCTGCCGCTTTGTATTGGAAAGCGCGTTGAGCGAGCGCCGCAGCGATGCTTTGGACACAGCAAGTTCTTTTGCATCCTCCGTGATCTGCGCAGCTTCGTTCTGCAGCCCGACCTTGCAGTTGTTGAGGAACAGTGTGATCGTGTCTTCCAGCCGCTCTTTTGCATCCGTATGGACAGGCGTGCTGAAATACTCTTTCATCGCTTCCGAGACGAAATAGTCCTCCGTATTATAGACAGCCATCTCGTCGATCAGCGTCTGCAGTTCATCCGGCAGCGGTTCCTCAACGGCTGAATTCCGGTAGCCTGCTATGATATTGACAACATACTCGATGCGCTCCGCCTTCTGATTGAGCTCCTCGATTGTGCCGTCTTTCTTTTTCTTTTTTGCATCAATGACATCCTGCCGCTTCTGGATATCATCCACGCCGGACTGATACTGCTCGACAGATGCCTGATACTTTTCGTTTGCTTCAACGATTTTTTCGCGCGTCTGATCGAGTTCTTTGCGTGCCGCGGCGATTTCATCGCGCCCCGCCTTGAGGGATTCCTCCAGCGTTTCGAGTCCGGATTCATACTCCTGCCAGCCCTGATCGAGCTCGGCGCGGGTCTTTTTCAGCTGCTTGTCCGCATCCGCGAGGATCTGCTCTTTCCGCGGCTCGGAAAGCTCCTTTGCCTGTGCTGTCAGATCATCTGCTGCATCGGAAACGGTTGTCAGATACAGCGCGGAGAAGCTGTCAAGATCGGCGGTCTCCGTCAGCGTCAGATACACATCTGTATATATGTCCGATTTGAACGCATCGGGCAGGGTGAGCAGAAAGCAGTCGATGCTGCCGTTGCCGACGGTGGTTGTCCCGCGCTGAAAATCCACATACATCGAGGAATCCGCTCTGCCGACAACGGTAAACTCCGTAACGGCAAGCCGTGAGCTGCGGTTTTCCGGCGCAGTCAGTGTGATTGTGTCACCGACTTTGATCTGCTGCGGCGTGCTGACCTCGATCAGGCACTCGTCCTTCGCGACGGGCATGCGCCCCTCAGTCAGAACAGGCTGATTGATCTGCGGCGCATCTTTTCTGCCGTCCTGCAGAATACTCATGACCTGTACGGTCGCATTGGATGCAGAGTCGTAGAGCGGCAGAAACACAGTTTCGGAATAACCGCCGCAGATCTGCGCGATATCGTCACGCTTTGCCAGTGCGTCGAGTTCATCGTCGCAGAAGCCGGCGTTCGAGACAAGATGCAGATCCATCAGTACGGTATCGCGGTAATACTGTTCGGCAGATTCTTTCATATCGGGGCTTGTCGCCTTGAGACCGGCGAAAAATCCGGTGCTGATTGCAATGATGCCGAACAGTGAGAGGAAGCGTTCTCTGGTGCGCCATGCGCTGCGGAGCGTATTGCGCAGAAGTGTGTGCTTTTTCTTCATTCTTTCTCCCGTGTATCACCAGACGATCTCTGAAACAGAGACAGGCTGCTTTTGCAGAGTAACATCAGATACTTTGCCGCCGCGCAGTTCGATGATTCTGTCCGCCATGGGGAGCAGTGCGCGGTTATGGGTAATCACGATAACGGTCATGCCGTCATTCCGGCAGCAGTCCTGCAAAAGCTGCAGAACGGTTTTGCCGGTCTGGAAATCCAGTGCACCGGTCGGCTCATCGCAGAGGAGCAGCTTCGGATTCTTAGCCAGTGCGCGGGCAATGGAAACGCGCTGCTGTTCTCCGCCGGAAAGCTGTGCCGGAAAATGATCGGCGCGGTCTTCGAGCCCGACTTTTTTCAGCATGTCAAGCGCAGATGCCGGTTTCTGACAGATTTCCGTTGAAAGCTCAATGTTTTCGATTGCCGTCAGATTCTGGACGAGATTGTAGAACTGGAACACGAACCCGATTTCCTCTCTGCGGTAGCGTGTCAGTTCGGTTGCGTTCATGCCGTCAATGCGGCAGCCGTCCACGAGGATTTCGCCGCTGTCGCAGGTATCCATTCCGCCGAGCAGATTGAGTACGGTTGTTTTTCCGGCGCCCGAAGGACCGACGATGATCACGAATTCGCCCTTTTCAATATCAAAGCTGACGCAGTCTGCAGCTTTGACATGGATTTCTTCGCCTTTGTAGTCCTTGCAGACATCCTTGAGCTGAACAAACGCCATTGGCAGTTCCTTTCATTATTCGGCATCCGGATCATAAATCATGATATCCGGAAGGAGACGGAAGTCCTCATTATAGTCAAGCCCCCAGCCGACGACAAAATAGTCATCAATCGGGAATCCGATATAGTCCGGCACAACCTTGCCGACCAGATGCGGATAGCGGCGGGACGGCTTATCGAGCATTGTGGCAATGCGGATGCTGGAAGCGCCCTTATCGGAAAAATTCTGCATAACAGTATCCATCGTCTGACCGGTATCAACGATATCCTCGACGATCAGAACCTCTCTGCCGCGGACGTCGATCCGTTCACCGAGTTCAAAGATCGGCGAACCGGCAGGCCTAGTTCCCTGATAAGACTGTACCTTTATAAAATTGATCTCACAGGGGATCGTCAGCTCGCGGACCAGATCCGCCGAGAAGAAGATCGCGCCGCGCAGCGTGCAGAGCACGAGAAGCGGGTTCTCCGGCTTGATATGCTGATAGTCTTTCGAGATATCCGCAGCGAGTTCCTTGATGCGAGCGCGGATTTCCGCATCGGATTTCAATACTGTAAAGCGTTCTTTCATGATTTGCAATATCCTTTCTGATTGTGAGACAGATTGCTGATAGTCGCTATATCACATAGCTATTAACAGTATAGCACACATTGACGAAAAAGTCAATGAATTGAATGTGAATTTTGTGTGTAATGCACTCTGCGTTGAATTGAGAATCCGTTATACTAATAGTAAAAGTTTTTTATGTTGCGAATACTTGACAAATACAAAGAAACATGATACAATATGTAAGACGGGGTGTAGCGCAGCTGGTAGCGCGCCTGCTTTGGGAGCAGGATGCCGCAGGTTCGAATCCTGTCACTCCGATCTGCGGGCTGTACCCGTATTTGTCCCGGCAGCCGGCATTCTTTGCCGGATTGCCAGACAAAGCATTCCGGTGATTTTGTCCGCTCCGGATTGATCGCCGGTACAGCCGGTATGATGACTGGCGTTCCGGCAATTCCTCTGGGACGCCCTTTTTACAATCGGTTCGGAACCTGTTCGGCTCTGCTGTCTTTTACAGCATTGTCCCGAATATATATACATCCGCAGTCTTGCAGAAGCCATCGAACAGGAACATCCTCAATTTTTTTACAGGGGGTATAAACCTTATGAAAGTTAAACCGCGTGGAATTGAAATTCCCCTCATCGTTCTGATTTCCCTGCTGTCTGTATTTGTGGTGGGTACGCTCGGTCTTCTGATCTACCGGCTCAGTCAGACCGGTGTGTTCGAGCAGGAGACTGTTGCACAGACAGATGTTGTCACAACAAAACGTGTCGCTTCGCTGACAACCGCGCCTGCTGATGCAGCCGATGCTGCGGAAACGGAAACAACCGCCAAGGAGGAAACTACGGAGGCGGCTGCGACAGAAGCGGATACAACTGCTGCTGAAACCGAGAAGGAAACCACCGCAGCGACAACATCAACCACCAAGGCTGCGACCACGAAGCCTGCGGAGACCAAAGCACCGGAGACCAAGCCCGCTACCACAAAGGCTGCTGAGACGAAGCCTGCCAAGACGGAAAAGGCAGAGCAGAAGCCTGCGACCGCCAAGGCGGACGGCGAAAAGGGCGACAAGACCACCACAAAGGCTGAGGAAACCGATCCGGTTGCGCTCTATCAGAAGTATGTGAAGGATGAGCTCATTCCGAAGTACGGTATGGCTCCTGTCGGCGAAGGCAAGCGTCCGGAGAACGGCAAGGGTCTTGCAAGCGTTCTGCTCCGTGATTTCGGCAACTCCGGCGAACTGGAAATGCTCGTTATCCGTCTCGAAGATTACAGCTCGGTCTGCTCGGTTTATCCGGTCTTTATGCTCTACGGCATCAAGGACGGCGAGGTACATAAGCTCGGCGAGCGCTCCTGCGATTATGCAATGTCTGAGTGGAACATCCGTCTTGAGGGCGGCAAGGTCTTCCTGAGAAGCAAGATGTCTGATGTCAACGGAAGCGAAGCAGATCTCCGGATCAATCAGGTCGATATCGGTCTTGCAAATCACAATGTTGTCATCACAACCGATTCCTATACAATCGGCGATCCGAACGGACCGGCTATGACCTGCTCCGACAATGCACTCTGGGTTGCTGAGCTGGGCAACGAAGTCAAAGATGCAAACCTGCTCAACGAGGGCAGATTCTACACGCTGACCGATTACACCGGCCTGCGTGACTGGGTCAAATAATCAAAACATAGTAAACCGAAACCGCTCTGCTGAAATATGCAGGGCGGTTTTCTTGACATTCCGTCTGTTTCATGGTATACTGTCTTTGTTTGATGCCGTCTGACCGGACGGCAAAGCCAATTGTTACGGAGAATCACCTATGAAAAGATTTTATACATGTATCCTGCTTGCAGCTGCCGGATGTATGCTGATGAGCTGCACGATGCAATCTGATTCGCAGGCGCCGAAAAGCACCGCGGAATCCTCTGCGGCAGAAAACAGCTCGCCGGAGGGAAACTCCACCGAATCGCAGGCGGATGACGGACTGCCGACATCGCTGCCTGTCATTTCGATTGAGACCGTCAATCAGGATCCGGATGTGCTGGATTTTGTGACGGAACCGGTCGCGGAGCATGTTTCCGCGCAGATTGCAACATGGACACCGGGCTACAAGATGCCGCCCGCACCGTATTATGAGACCTGCAAAGTGTCTCTCAATGACCCGAACGGCAAGGTTACACTTGATGGCGCCGAAGCCGAAGTCAAGGTGCGCGGCAACTGGACAACGAACTATCAGAAGAAGCCGCTGCGCATCAAATTCACGGAAAAGCAAAAGCTGATGCCGGATGAGGGCGG
Source organism: Oscillospiraceae bacterium (assembly GCA_017523995.1). The sequence goes on from JAFWUX010000044.1 coordinate 10,021, forward strand.
TGCCGAAGCGCGAAACTGGCTGCTGCTTGCCTGCTATAAGGACGCATCCATGCTGCGCGACAAAACCTCTCTGGATATCGCCCGCGAGATCCTTGAACCGGACGGTCTGTATGCTTCGGATGCTGAGCTTGTTGAAGTAAAGATCAACGGCGCATACTGGGGTGTCTATCTGCTGGCGGATATGCAGCAGGTGCATTCCGACCGCGTGAATATCAACGAACCCGAGACGGATTATACCGGCACAGATATCGGCTATCTGCTCGAATTTGACGGCTATTTCTATCAGGAGGATCCGCTGTATCAGTTCCATGTGGACTATGCGGACAATGCGCCGCTGACCCCTTATGACGGCGAAGGCGGCAGCGGTCAGACGATTACCTGCCTGCCGACAGATACTGATAAATATAAAAAAGACATCGGCATGACCATTAAAAGCAAGATCAACACGCAGGAGCAGCATGATTTCATTGCGAACTACGTGAACAATGTTTATAACATCATGTATCACGCTGCGTATGACAATCAGGCATATGCGTTCAGCGAAGACTACAGCACGATCGCCGAAACCGGTGATCTCACGCCGCAGGAAGCAGTTGAAGCGGTTGTCAATGTGGAGTCGCTTGCAGATATGTACATCATCAGCGAGCTGACCTGTGATGCAGATATCTACTGGAGCAGCTTTTTCATGGATGCGGATTTCAGCGCGGAAGGTGACAAAAAGCTGACCTTTGAAGCGCCGTGGGATTTTGACTCCGGACTCGGAAACAAGAGCCGCTGCGTCAAAGGAACCGGCTTCTATGCCGGAAATATCGTGCCGGATGTTGATGGCAATGTATATGAGACCGTGAACCCGTGGCTTGCTGTTCTGATGTATGCGGACTGGTATCAGGATATCATTCGCGAAAAGTGGACGGCTGCTTATGATGCAGGCATCTTTGACCGGGCAATCGCGCAGGTTGCCGCGGACAAATCGGAATATGCAGATGCGTTCAAGCGCAACGATGAGCGCTGGGGATGCAGCACCAGAGATCAGGCAGTGATTTCCGAGCTTTCCGGCAGGGCAAAGAAGTGTACCACGCAGGCTATGGCGGCAGATTTTCTTTCCGAATGGCTGACGAGCCGCGTGCAGTTTATGAATGAGCAATGGCACAAATGAGCGGCAAAAAGATCGGACTGGTGCTGAGCGGCGGCGGTGCAAAAGGCGCCTATGAGATCGGCGTCTGGCGTGCGCTTGAGGTGCTTGGAGTGACGGATCTGATCGACGGCATTATCGGGACATCGGTCGGCGCACTGAATGCGGTGCTGCTCGATACCTGCGGACTGGAAAAAGCCGCGGAAGTCTGGGAGAACCTGAAACAGAGTGACCTGCTGCATATCAATCCGGAAAAGAGCTATAAAACCGGCGAGACAACGATCTCACCGATCAACAAAGCCGATTATCCGCGGCTCAGTTCGAGAGATCCCGAACGGCAGCGCGTGCTTGACTTTTACCGGAAGATGGCAGCTGTGCAGAATGAGCAGCCGCAGGAATTTCTGCTTGATCTGGCGACCAGCGCCGTACATTCCGGCTTTGCTCTGACGCAGGAAAAACTCAATGACCTGATCGTTAAGAACATCCGCTTTGAAAATCAGAAACGTGCGATCTATGCGGTCTGTACCGAGAGCAAATCGCCGTGGAATACAACTGTGTTCAATCTTGCAGACTACACCGCGGATGAACGCCGCCGGATTATTCTTGCATCCTCGGCGATTCCGGTTGTTTATGAGGGAACGGACGGCGTGCGCATTCGCGGCAAAGGATATCTTGACGGCGGACTGCGTGCGAATACGCCGTATCAGGAGATGTATGCACTCGGCTGGCGCAATCTGATCACCGTCTGGCTTGACCACAAAGCAAAACCGCAGCTGCTCCCTGCGGACGCCGCACAGATTCACATTCTCCCGCCGTATTCTCTGGGCGGACACTTCGGAACGATCTGGGTAAACCGTTCCAAAAAGATGCTCGATCAGATGCGCGGTTACTATGACACCATGCAAAAGCGGATCGAGATTCTGGAAATAGCAAAGACAATTCGCGAACAGGAATAAGAATCAGGCATAGGACGTTGCGTTCTATGCCTGATTTGTCTATATGCACAAAAGATCACTGAATATTTGTACAATTCGCCGAAATGTAAAAATCTTTGAGACTTTTTGTTTCCGGATGTGTTTCATAAATAGAATGGCTGCAGCAAACAAGGAGCAAATAATGAAAAACAAAATGATTTCATGGATTTCTGCCATGCTGGTATGCGTGAATGCGTGCGGGACAATGTTCCTGTATGTTTCCGCGGAACAGACAGGCGAATCCGTAACCGAAACTGCTGCAGAGCAATCGAATACCTGCGGAGACCGTCTGAAATGGTCTTTTGACAGCGACACCGGCGCGCTGACAATCGCAGGCACCGGCGATATGGATTTTCATGGCGATTTTTATGCGCCGTGGCACAGTGTGTGCAAAAAAATTCAGTCGCTTTCTTTGCCGGAAGGCTTGACAAGTATCGAAGTCAATGCATTTGCCGAATGTGACAAGCTGACATCGGTTTCTATTCCGGATTCGGTGAAAGAAATCGGCGACTGCGCATTTTATGACTGAGCGAAACTCTCTGAAATCAACATTCCGGAGCATGTGACCGCAGTCGGTGCGGAGATTCTTACCGGAACGGAATGGTTTGATGCACAGCCGGACGGCGTTGTCTATCTCGGACACATCGCAGTCGGCTGGCAGGGCGATATGCAGCCGGAAGTTGAGATTCGGCAGGGGACAACCGTTCTGGCACCGGAACTGTTTTACGGAGAGACGGCGCTGACATCCTGCACGCTGCCCGAAGGAATCATCGCGGTTCCGGATGACTGTTTCTCACTTTGCACCGGTCTGCAAAAGATCAACATGCCGGATTCGGTCGAAGCGGTCGGCGATGCGTTTCAGGATGTGACGCTCCCCGCGGATGCATCCGGTGTGATGTATCTTGGCAGGTGGGTGATCGGCTGCAGCAGATCAGCGACAAATGCTGTGCTGCGGGATGATACAAAGGGCATTGCAGACCGAGCATTTGAGGGCTGCGGATCACTCAGCAGCGTTGAGCTGAATGACGGGCTGACCTATATCGGTTCACTTGCGTTCAGCGGGACGAGAATCACCAGACTGATGATTCCGGATACTGTCCGGACAGTTGGGGCGGCGCTTTGCTGCGGATGTTCTGCCTTGAAAGAGGTGCATCTGCCGGATTCCGTTACAGCACTAGCCGATATTCCGTCCCAGAGAAAGGAAACTTCTCTTTCAAACGGGTTGGGCTTTTTCGAGGAATGCAAATCGCTGGAATCGGTTGAACTGCCTGCACATCTGACAGAGATTGGCGAATCCGCCTTTTTCCACTGTGATGCGCTGCAGGAGATCGTGATTCCGGCATCTGTGAAAAAGATTGCACACGGTGCATTCGGATGGTGTTCCGGTCTGAAAAAGATCACGATCCTGAATCCGCAATGTGAAATCTACGATAACGCAACCACGCTTTTCGGCGCGCTTGATATGTCGCAGAGCTTCTATTATGTGTACAAAGGCACGATCCGTGCATATGAGGATTCGACCGCTGAGGAGCACGCCGCAAAATACGGCATAGCATTTGAAGCGATTGTGCCCGAGGGTGAATATCTGCGCGGTGATGTAAACGGCGACGGCAAGGTCAGCCTTGAGGATGCGCAGAGCTGCCTGCAGGCTTACTGCCGGATTCTGAGCAATCATCCGCACGGTCTGGATGATGCTGCATTCCGCGCCGCTGACATTGACAAAAACGGCACGCTTTCCCCCGAGGATGCAACCTGTATCCTTCGTTATTATACTGTTTCAGGATTGTCCGGAAAACCGCTCTCCTGGAAGACGCTGTTTCAGCAGAACAGCGATTGAAACCTGTTACCCGTGCGGGCTGATTCCCCGCGTTTGCCGCGGATCCGTAGCTTCGGATCTGCGGCTTTTCCCTTTTTCAACGGTATGTTACATTGATGCAACATATTACAAAGCGGAGAATTCTGCGGGAAACTGTATTGGATTCTGCACAAATATTTCTTGAAAACGCCCGTAAAATCGAATTCTTTGTTTCTTGACATTGATTTGTCTTTGTGTTATAATTATAGAATAATATTGAAATAAATGTCCTATTTTGTTCTGAATGATTGGGTGTCCGGGACGGAGTGATGACTTGAAAAAGCACTTGACACTGCCGTTTGTGATGCTGCTGATATTCCTGATGCCGCTGCGGGCTTCTGCTGCGGGCGTCGGGGATGTATATGCGGCGCTGCGTGATATCGGCGTGCCGGAAGAATATGTATCACAGGCTGCCGGCGTGCTGGCGCGCGGTACCTCGGACGGTGCCGGTGTCTACCGCAGCGACGGTACCTATTATGCCTACAGCGATATGGTCGGTTATATTTATGCGAACCGTGAGTTGATTCTGGCTTACTGCGGTCTGGACGGCGATCAGCCTGTTGTCACAACGACTGTCACAGAAACCGCTGCTGCAACGGATGCTTCCGGATTTCCGGTGACGTCTGCCACGGCATCTGTTTCAGCGAGTCTGACAACGGATACAACCACCGTCACAACCGTTTCAACAACAGATGAATCAACACAGACAACTTTGTCTGAAACAACACAGATTTCTGCGTTTCCTGAGGATGCGCAGGCGGACAAGCCGCAATCGGGCTGGATCATCGCTGCTGCGCTCGGATGCATTGCTGCGGCATCGGCGGGCTTTGCTGGATTGTTCCGGCTCATCAAAAAGCAGGAATCTGCATAAAAGCTGAAAAGAACAGGCAGTGCCGACGGCGCAGCGGTACAGCCGAAGCAGTCTGCGCCTTACATCTATCGGATAGAAAGGTTTGAGAGCATGCATAATGAAGAAACGATTTCAATCACGGATTTGATTCATCTCCTGCTGAGCAAGATCTGGCTGATCATTCTTGTGACGGTTCTCGGCGGAGCAGCTGCGTTCTGCTATTCAAAGTTCGTTCTCCCGCTGGAGTATTCCTCGCATATTTCGATGTATGTGCAGAGCTATACCGGCATCTCTGAGAATGTAAATTCAGTCAACAATATCAGCAACTCCAAGCAGCTCGTCAATACCTATATGGAGGTCATGAAGGACGATGCTGTGATGAATGCCGTTGCTGAGGAGCTTGCAGCCTCTTTCCGGATTGATCGTCTCGCCGCCTGTTTCTCAATCCAGAACGGCAGAATTACGCCTTCGTCTCTGCGCAAGTGTCTTTCGATCAGCTCCGTGACCGATACCAGTGCGGTTAAGGTCACGGCGACAACCAAAGATGCGGAGGTCGCCGCCGCGATCTGCAACGATCTGACGCATGTTGCGCCGAAATATGTTGAGCAGGCTGTCGGTGTCGGTTCCATCAATACAATTGATACCGCGAAGGTATATCACACGCCGGTTGCACCGAATACCACAAAAAACACAGCGATCGGTCTGCTGGCAGGCTTTATGCTCATCTGCCTGATTATCTTCCTGATTGATTTCTTTGATAATACGATCAAAAACACCGATCAGCTGAGCGATCAGTTCAAAAAGCCGATTCTCGGCGAGATTCAGCTGTTCGGCGATAAGAAAAAGAACAAGAAAAATGATGACAGTGATACCCACAGCAAGCTGACCGATGAGAATATCCCGTTCTCTGTCATTGAGAGCTACAAATCCATCCGTACCAATATCATGTTTTCGCTCTCGACAACGAATAACCGCGTGTTTGCTGTCTCTTCGCCGGATGCCGGTGACGGCAAATCGACAACCTCGGCAAACATCGCAATTGCGCTTTCACAGGGAGACAGCAAGGTGCTCCTGATTGACGCGGATATGCGCAAGGCGGTTCAGCACAAGATCTTCGGGCTGACGAACAAAAAAGGTCTTTCCACTGCAATCAGCAGACAGCACAGTCTTTCGGCGTGCATCCAGAAGAATGTCATGAAGAATCTTGATGTGATGACGGCCGGCCCGATTCCGCCGAATCCTTCGGAACTGCTTGCATCCGATCACATGACCGAGATCCTGAACGAGCTCAGCTTGCAGTATTCTGTTATCGTGATCGACACACCGCCGGTCAACATCGTGACCGATACCATGGAGCTTGCAAAGAATCTTGCGGGTATTATCATGGTGCTGCAGTATGCGAAAACAACACGCGAGGATGTTGACGAAGCCCTGAAACGCATTGATTTTGCACAGATCAATCTGATGGGCTTCATCCTCAACGGCGTCAAGCGCAAGGACGGAAAATATTATTCCAAGTATGCTTACAAAAAGGGCTACGGCTACTATTACGGCACGCAGGATGTCGAATCTGAGCCTGATGATCCGGAGGAGCCCGAAAAGCCTGAACTGCCTGAACCGCCCGTGCAGTCTGCCGTGAAGCAGCAGTCAATCGCGATTCATGCTGACAGTACGCAGCTGAAGCAGCCGAAGAAAGGGAAGAAGGGCTGATGTATACAGAGTATCACTGCCACATTCTTCCGGGGATTGATGACGGTTCGGATTCTGCCGAAACCTCGCTCGGTATGCTTTCGATGATGCAGGAGCAGGGCGTTTCGCGGATTGTCGTGACACCGCATTTCTACGCGCACCACGAAAAATCTGCTGCACGTTTTCTGGAGAAACGGCAGGCGGCATTTGAGAAGATCAAAGCGCAGTCGCCGGTCAAGGATATCCGGCTGGGTGCAGAGGTCGCGATTGAGCATGGAATCTCGGAACTGCCCGGTATCGAAAAGCTCGCGTTTGAAGGCACCGATCTGATTCTGCTCGAACTGCCGTATCGGGAGTATGCACCGTGGATGTCTGAGGAAATCTACAACATCAGCGCAGAGTTTCATCTGCGGGTGATTCTTGCGCATGTGCACCGCTATCTTGAGTATTACAGCAAAAGCGAGATGCAGACGATTCTTTCAAGCAATGTGATTCTGCAGGCGAACAATGAGGCATTTGCTAGCTGGAAGGAACGCCGCCTCGTGAAGTCTCTGCTTGCAGAGGGGAAACTGCTGGTGTTCGGCAGTGATGCACATAATCTCAACAGCCGCCGTCCGAACTGGGATCTGCTCGCGAAAAAATGTAAACAGGAGTATATCGTAGCCTCGAACCGTGTGCTCGATCAGCATATAAAGACGCAATGATTCTTACTCGTTATGTCAACGGCCGGAAAGGCTGTGACAAGTTTTTCGAGCGATTTTATTTGTATCTGAGTGACATACAGATCAGACTGCGCAGTCTTTGTGCTGCGCAGTCTTTTCTTTCAGAAATATTTATCTGTTTGTTATGATACAATAGATAGGTAACAGAGGGAATAGAAAAACAACTTCCAAAATGATATAATGTTAAGTACCACCAAAACACCAATATCAAAAAGGAAGTTGTTTATGAACAGTATAACACAAGAAGCGCACTTTCGTCA
>JAFWUX010000045.1 GCA_017523995.1 Oscillospiraceae bacterium
GACATGTACTGGACATCGCTCGGAGTTTCCGATGAAGAAGTCATCGCGCTGTATCATAATCATGCTGTCTGCGAGCAGTATCACAGTGAGATCAAGACCGATATGGGCATCGAGCGTCTGCCCAGCGGCAAATTTGAAACCAACGCACTAATTCTGAAACTCACGATGATCGCTTACAACATTCTTCGCATCATTGGAACAGCAGCGATGAAAGACAATGATATGCCCATCCGTCACAGCACGATCAAGCGCAGAAGAATCCGGACTGTGATCGACAATCTGATTCTGATCGCAGGACATCTGACTGATCACGCACGTAAATTACGACTTGCGCTCGGTCACTCTAGCAGCTGGATTTGTACTTTCCTCAGAGTCGCTGAAGCGTTTTGAGTTTTGCGGAATCAGGTGATTTTGTTTATTCCGTTCGCAGGTATATTTCACCTACATGACCGCGCGATGTCATAGCAAGAGAAAAGCCGCCGGATTTCTGCGTCACAATCAGAAATCCGGCAGCTTATTTTTATACGGTTTTATTTGGAAAGATCAGTTCGCCGCACGGCATCCCTGACCTTCAGGACAAAGGTCGGCGAGACAGAAAGCTCGTCAATGCCCATGCGCAGGAAGGTTTCGGTCAGCGTTGTATCTGCCGCAAGTTCGCCGCAGATGCCGATCCATGCGCCGTGTGCGTGCGCATTCTTCGCAGACATTTCGATCAGGCGCAGGATTGCCTCATGATGCGTATCAACAAACTGCTCGACTGCAGCATTCTGCCGGTCACAGGCGAGGGTATACTGCGTGAGGTCATTGGTGCCGACGCTGAAAAAGTCAACCAGCGGCGCAAGCCTGTCGCTGATAACCGCCGCGGCAGGTGTCTCGATCATGATGCCGAGCTCGACGTTGTCAGAGAACGCAATCCCCTCAGCCGTCAGCTCGCCCTTGACCTCATTGACGATCTGCTTGATCTGTTCCAGCTCAGAAACACTCGTAATCATCGGGAACATGATGCCGAGATTGCCGAAAGCCGATGCGCGGTAGAGTGCGCGAAGCTGTGTATTGAAGATTTCAGGGCGGGTCAGGCAGATGCGGATTGCGCGGAATCCCAGCGCAGGATTATCCTCCTTTGCGAGGTTGAAATAATCCACCTGCTTGTCGGCGCCGATATCGAGCGTGCGGATGATGACCTTTTTGCCCGACATGCTCTCCAGCACCTTTTTATACGCAGCAAACTGCTGCTCCTCGGTGGGGTAGTCACTGCTCTCCAGATAGAGAAATTCGCTGCGGAACAATCCGATGCCGCCTGCATCATTGGCAAGCACCGCACCGATATGATCCACGCTGCCGATGTTGGCAAAAATCTTGATCCTTGTGCCGTCGAGCGTGACGTTCTCCTTGCCCTTCAATTCCTGAAGCAAACGCTTCTTTTCCTCATCTGCTTTCTGCTTCTGTTCGAGTCTTGTACGTGTTTCATCGTCCGGATCGAGGAAAATCTCACCGGTATAGCCGTCAACCGCGGCGAATACACCGTCTTTCACCGCCGCAAGGAACGCTTTGCCAGCGCCGATGATTGCCGGAATATTCATATTTCTTGCGAGAATCGCCGTATGAGAATTGGATGAACCGTGTGCCGTGACGAATGCGAGCACCTTGTCTTTATCCAGCAGAACTGTCTCGCTCGGTGCCAGATCGTCGGCGCAGATGATGACCTTTTCATCGCTGCCGGCAGTCTGCGTGTCCGAATCGGAAAGGCAGGCGATGATGCGGTTGGAAATATCCTTCACATCCGCAGAACGTGCTTGCATATATGCGTCATCCATCGAAGCAAACATCTCGGCGAAATTGTCAGCCGTCAGCGAAACCGCATACTCCGCATTGACAGACTGCGTGTCGATAATGCTCTCAATGGATTCGTTGTAATCGTCGTCGTCGATCATCATCATATGGATCTCAAAGATCTGCGCATTTGCCTCGCCGACCTCTTTGAGCGCCTTATCGTAGATCTCCTGAAGCTGTGCGATTGCTGCCTCTTTTGCGGCTGCAAGTCTTGCCTTTTCCGCTTCCGTATCATCAACGTGAAGCATTTTGACGGTTGTCTCTCTGCGTTTGAATACGGACACTTTGCCCAGCGCGACCGCACCGTATACGCCCTTGCCGGTGAATGTGGTCATTTGATGCACCTCCTTAAGGGTATGGGGCAGCCGCAGCCGCCCCACGCACTGATTCAGCTTTATTCGCCGAAGCCGTCCTCAAACATGCCTGCCAGTTCATCGAGAACTGCCTGCTCGTCGCCGCCGCTGACACAGATTTCGACCTCTGTGCCCTTTTTCAGGCCTGCCGCCATGATCTGCATGACTGCCTTTGCCTTGATGTCTTTGCCGTCAGCCTTGAGAATGACCTCACTGTCCGGATGTGCCTTGACCGCCTTTGCGATCAGACCTGCCGGTCTCATATGCATACCTTCTGCGTTGACGATTGTTACTTTCTTGGATACCATGATAAAATCCTCCTTTTATCTTTGTTTGACTGGTAGATTTATGCGGTCTGGGGCTGCTTCTTTTTCAGCAGCGCCAGCATCAGCATACCGACAACAGAACCGATTGCGAGTGCGATCACATACTGCAGCGGATTGCCGACCACGGGGAATACAAAGATACCGCCGTGCGGTGCCCGCAGTGAGCAGCCGAATGCCATGGAAAGGCCGCCTGCCGCTGCCGCGCCGATCATGCACGAGGGAATGACTCTTGCCGGATCAGCCGCTGCGTAGGGGATTGCGCCCTCGGTGATGAAACTCAGTCCCATGATATAATTGACAGGACCGTTCTTGCGTTCTTCCTCGGTAAACCGGTTCTTGAAGAACGTCGTTGCAAGTGCGATTGCAATCGGGGGAACCATGCCGCCGACCATGACCGCCGCCATAATATCAAAGTTGCCCTGCGAGATTGCCGCGACACCGAAGACATACGCTGCCTTGTTGAACGGGCCGCCCATATCAATCGACATCATGCCGCCGAGGATACAGCCGAGCAGTACCTTACTGGAATCGCCCATGCTGCTGAGGAAATTGGAAACGCCCTCATTGAGCACGCCCATGATCGGGTTGACTGCGCACATCATGATGCCGACAATCGCCAAACCGCCGAGCGGATAGATCAGAACCGGCTTGATGCCGTTGAGTGCCTTGGGGAGTCCGTTGCAGAGCTTTTCAAGCCAGAGCATCAGGAAGCCGCCGAGGAAGCCCGCGAGCAATGCGCCGAGGAATCCGGAAGGCACATCGCCGCCGGGAGAAGCAAAGGTCGCACCGGCAGCTGCCATCGCGCCGCCTGCCATGCCGACAAGAAAACCCGGTCTGTCCGCGATACTGAGTCCGATGTATCCTGCGAGCACCGGAATCATGAACTGGAATGCGTAGTTGCCGATGGTCTTGAACCATGCAGCCGCCGCGAGATGCGTACCGAAATCGCCGTCCTGCGGTGCGCCGCCGAGCGAGTCAATCAGGAACGCGAGCGCGATAAAGATACCGCCCGCAACCGTAAACGGCAGCATGTTCGAGACACCGTTCATCAGGTGCTTATAGAGCTTTCTGCCGAAGCCCTCGCCGCCGTCCGCAGATTTTTCGCTGCTGTCCGCCGCGCCCGCATGGTGATAGACCGGCGCGTCGCCCTTTGCAATGCGGTTGATGAGCTCCTCAGGAATTTTGATGCCGTCCGAGACTTTTGTCCGGATGACCTTTTTGCCATCAAAGCGTGACATCGGAACGGTTTTGTCCGCTGCAACAATGATGCCGTCGCAGGCGTCGATCTCCTCCTGCGTGAGGATGTTCTTTGCACCGCCGGAGCCGTTCGTCTCAACCTTGATTGAGATGCCGAGCTTTTTGCTGCCTTTTCCAGCGCCTCGGCAGCCATATAGGTGTGCGCGATGCCTGTCGGGCAAGCCGTGACTGCAAGTACCTTGTAACCATCCGCGGATTTTTCCTCCGCCTTTGCTTCGTCAGGATATTTTTCCTTTTCCATCTCGTCGATGACCTTCAGAAATTCATCTGCGTCCTTCGCTTTCAGCAGATTTTCCCGGAAATCCTCGTCCATGAGGATGGTCATCAGACGCGAAAGCACCTCCAGATGCACATCACCGTCATTCGGTGCTGCGATCATAAACAGCAGATTGGAAGGTTCGTCGTCGAGCGCTTCATAATCGACGCCCTCGGGGACGGTCATGGCCGCAAGCGACGGCGCCTTGACTGCCTCACTCTTTGCGTGCGGGATGGCGATGCCCTCGCCGACAGCGGTTGAGCCCTTTTCTTCACGCGCAAGGATGCCTTCCTTGTAGGCGGCCTTGTCCGCGATTTTGCCGCCCTTGACCTGTAAGTCAATCAGCATGTCGATTGCTTCGGGCTTCGATTTCGGTGATGCATTCAGTTTGATGCTGTCTTTGTTGAGCAGATCTACGATTCGCATTGATATTCCTCCTCACTATGATAGTATTTACTTCGTTTTTACAGCTGCCGGAGCAGTTCGTCAATAGTTGCTCTGACGGCAAGTCCCTCGGAGAATGCAGTTGCGCCGCCTGCCGCTGTACCAAGCTTTAAGGCGTATTCATAATCGCCGTTCATTGAGCCGGCGACAAAGCCTGCAACCATAGAATCGCCTGCGCCGACCGAGTTCTTGACTTTGCCTCTGCATACACCGCAGCGGTGACAGCTGCCCTGTTCGTCGATCAGCATGGCGCCGTCGCCCGCCATGGAGATGAGCACATTCACAGCGCCCATTTCCTGCAGTTTGCGTGCATACTGTTCAATCTCCGCATCCGTTTTCAGTACAACGCCGAACATCTCGCCGAGTTCAAAGTTATTCGGCTTGATGAGGAACGGCTTATACTTGAGCATATTCAGCAGAAGATCCTTTGTCGCATCGACAACGGTTTTGATCTTTCTGTCCGAGAGCCGCTGCATGATCCGCTCGTAAATATCCGGCGGGAGACTGCCCGGAATGCTGCCTGCGAGTACAAGCGTGTCGCCGTCTTTGAGTGCATCAAGCTTTGCAAAAAGTGCGGCGAGCGCTTCATCGTCAATATCCGGACCGTGCCCGTTGAGCTCGGTTTCCTCCTCTGCTTTGATCTTGACATTGATGCGGGAGTTGCCGGATTTGAGCCGTACAAAATCTGATTCGATGCCCATTGCACGCATCCCGTTTTCGATTGCTTCACCGGTGAATCCCGCGGTGAATCCGAGCGCTCTGGATGCGATTCCGAGCTCCTTGAGGACAATCGACACATTGATGCCCTTGCCGCCGAAATACATCTCCTCGGATGATGACCGGTTGACCGCGCCGAGCTGCATTGCGCCGGTGTGGACCACATAGTCAATCGCCGGATTGAATGTTACTGTGTATACCAACTACATCACCTCCCTGATATTAGCCGCTGTGAGATATTTCCGATCACCGAGCCTGTCGGTGATAATCTGCACCTGATTGAGCTTTGCAAATGTGACTGACGCAATCTGATCGAATTTGGAGTGATCTGACAGAACGTAGGCGGTTCTGCTGTGCGCGATCACAACCGATTTGATGCTCGCCTCATTCCGGTCGGGTGTCGAAATCCCGGCAGAAAGAGAGATGCCGTTTGCGCCGATGAAGCATTTTGTGAAATTATAGTTTTGCAGGCTGCTGACGCATTCCGCGCCGACGATCGCCTCGGTAATGAGCTTGATCTCGCCTGCCGGCAGAAAGACCTTGTATCCGCGCTGTGCCAGCTTTTTCGCGTTGACAAAGGCGTTCGTGACAAAGGTCACATCCTTTGCAGAGATGAAGTCGATCATCTTTTCGGTGGTTGTGCCTGCATCAATGAATACGAAGTCGCCGTCTTCGAGCAGCGAGGCGGCATATCTTGCAATTGCCGTTTTTTCTTCGTTATAGAGCCTTGATTTTGCCTCGATATCCTGCTCGATATTGCTGAAGCGGTCATTGCGCGGCACCGCACCGCCGTGCACCTTGACAAGCATGCCGCGTTCCGCCAGCAGATTCAGGTCGCGCCGGATTGTCGATTCCGAGGCGCCGAGCCGCTCGCACAGTTCGCCGAGCGTGACGCTCTGTCTGTTATTCAGTTCTTCCAGTATGATCCGGTGCCGTTCCTCCGTAAGCACTCTGATCTCCCCCTTTTCATTGCAGTCTGTATGAAAATTGACATATGTGATGACCGCATGAATGGTTTTGAACGGTTTTGACCGTTTCTGTTTTCATTCTATCACAATTCGATTCTGAAATCAAGAGATTTCAGTCAAAATCTTTCAGCACAAATCATTTTCGTATGAATGCACATACAATGGTGAACGGTTTTGTGCATTGTGCGCATGATCTCAATCATTGTCTGTCGGAAAATACATTTCGGCAGCCGTTATCCTTCCTTATATTGTATTTTTCCGCATAATATGATAGGATAGAATAAAAGTATCTTTGCAGTCCCAAAAATTTTTTCTGAGATTTTGTTTCCTTTTCTGCTGACGCTCGTCCTTGTAGGTGAAAGGCGGTGATAACCGGTGCGCACACAAACAACTGATACTCAAATCATTCAGCTTTTAACCGAACGCGATGAATCGGCACTCACGATCATAGAGCGCGAATACGGCAGACTTTGCCGCAAGATCTCGCTTGATATCCTGTCCAATCAGCAGGACGCAGAGGAATGCTGCAACGATGCGCTGATGCGTGTGTGGAATTCCATTTCACCGATACATCCCTACAGCCTGCGCGCCTATCTGGTGACGATTGTCAGACATCTGAGCATTGACCGCTACAAGGCCGGAAAAGCCAAGTGCAGAGACGATTCCCGGATGGCAGAGGCAGTCAGCGAGCTGGATAACGTACTGGCCGACGGAGACGATGTTGAGCATACTTTTGATCAAAGGCTGCTGATTGCTGCGGCTGAGTCCTTCGTCCGTTCACTTCCGCAAGAGCAGGGAAAAATCTTTCTGATGCGGTACTATCAGATGAAGCCGATCCGTGAAATCGCGGAGAAATGCGGCATCAGCGTCGGAAATACCAAGATGATCCTCATGCGAACCAGAAAACAGCTCAGAAAACATCTCAATCAGGAGGGATTGCTATGAAAGACATTGATTTTATTGACGCGCTCAGTCAGATTGATCCGGAACTTGCCGACAGCTATCTGAACGGAGCATCTTCGGCAGAGCAGAAAACCGTCCCCGAAATAGCCGTCACAAAGACAGCAGCAACACCGCCCGCAGTGCATCTGCGCAGATTAAAGCTGATCTCCGCAGTCGGTATGCTCGGCAGTGTGGCAGCATGTGCCGCGCTGGCGTTCGGTATCTGGAAGCTCTCGACGCCCGAGCTCTCATTCACAGAGCAGAACTCAGAAATGTCTGCTATTTCGCTGGAGGCTGACACCCCCGATGATTCCGCCGATTCCACAGCCAAAGTCACCGATGCAGCAGATACCCCAACGGAAACTGTCACGGCTGCTGCAGCGACTGAAAAAGCATCTTCCAAGAAAACAGCAGTCTCCAAGCAGGCAGCGGCAGATACGACAAAAGCGACGGAGCAGAAATCCAGCCCCGCGCAGAAAACGAATGCAAATCAGAACACAAATTCCAATCAGAATCAGAAAACAAACGCCGCACAAACCACCGCTCCGGCATCCGGAAAAACAGGCAAAACAACGGCACAGACCACAGCAAAGCAGGCAAAGACAACTGCCGCAAAGCAGGATGATATGCTGACTGTTCCGAACTTTGTCGGGATGCCGCTGGATGAAATAACGGATCGATACAGCGATACCTACATGATCCGCGTTGAAAGCGGCGGCTACAGTGATTACGATCTCGGTATTGTGTATGAACAGTCGGTTCCTGCAGGCACGAAGATCCCTGTAAACGAGGTCATTCACATCAGAAGTTCATATGGTGTCCAGCCGGATTCGCCGATTCCGGATGTCTGCGGCATGGAAAAGGACAAGGCCATTCGTTTGATCCGGAAAGCAGGCTTCGATCCGTTAGACCAGTGGTCCAATTTCACAGAGGAACCTTTCGGAACCGTGTTCCGCACAAAAGAATGCGAGGACGGCAGAGTGCTGCTCTATGTCTCAAACGGCATCGGCGGCAAAATGCCCGATCTTGTCGGAATGCCGTTTAGCGAAGCAATGGATCTGTATGGGGATTCAATCGAAATTGTCATTTCTGCCTATGTTACTTCCGACAAGCAGATCGGAACAATTCTGGAGCAGTCTGTCGAGCCGGGCACCGAAATCAAGCGTGACTTCGATTATACCACCCCGCGGCATGACCGCACAAGAGTATTTATTACGATAGCAGGAACCGGCAGTATGCTGGAACCGGTCGATCATATGCCTGACATGGTCGGCAGTGTCCTCAGTATGGGATTGTATGATTCCCCGGAGGCGCTGCAAACGATCATGACTGCAAACGCACATGTTGCCCTTGACTATGTATTTGACGGGCATTCAGATGCACCCTTCGGTACAGTTCTCTCCCAGTTCCCTGCACCCGGTGAACCGGTCTGGGAAAACAGTACCGTTACACTTTTCATTTCCAAACCGGAGAATGATGAGGATGAGTCCGTATCACTCCCCGCTCTGACAGGCAAACCGCTTTCGGAAGCGATCAACGCGATCAGTTCCTACGGATGCAAGCCGATTATCGGCAAAAATGTCTTCCGTCCCGACCTGCCGGATTTCACGGTGGTTGAAACGGTCCCTGGCGATCTGAGCAACATCCGGAAAGGCAGCGGTGTTCGTCTCATCATTTCTGTTACCAACCCCCTGCTCGCTGATCCCGAGTAATCGGGCTACAGCGCCTATCCGGTCATGATTGCAATCAGTATCGCAATCGCAGCTGTAAGCCTTGTCTTTTCCAAATAGAAGGAATCGCCGGTATCCTTCATGAGAATGGACTGCTCCCGACAGATCATCTGATTGAAACAGACCGAAGTGGTCTGGTGGCTGGTTATGGCGGACAAACCGCACTGAAAACACAGGAAGTAATTGAAAAAGCAATGGGCGGTATGCTGTTTATTGATGAGGCATACGCACTCGTGCAGGATGAAAGCGGTGTAGATTACGGGCATGAAGCGGTCGCGGCACTTATAAAAGCAATGGAGGATTACCGCGGTAAATTCTGTGTCATACTGGCAGGCTATCGCATTCCGATGGAGAAGATGATAGCTTCCAATCCCGGATTTGCATCACGCATCCAGTTCACGCTCCAATTTCCGGACTATACACGAAACGAATTGAAACAAATCTCACAACTGATGCTGCAATCGCGTAATTACGCAATCAGTGAAACAGCTATGGATAAGCTTTTGGATATTACCGATTTCAAACGCAAAGAACCGAATTTTGCAAATGCAAGGGAAGTACGCTCGTTACTGGAACAGATCATCATGAGTCAAAGTCTGCGTACAGTCGGTACGAACGACCGTGAACTTACACTGGCTGACGTCAATGCCTATATCAGAGATGCAAAACTGTCGTTACCTGTTTCTGACAGCACATCCAAACGGATTCTGTCAGCAGAAGAAGAACTGGAACAGTTGATTGGACTGACAGCTGTAAAACGCATGATCCGAAAGATACGTGCCTATGCTGTTCGTAATCAGAATGATTCAAATTTCAATCTGCATATGTGCTTTTACGGAAATCCCGGAACAGGCAAAACGGAAGTAGCAAGACTGCTTTCACGGATTCTTTACGATGCAGGAATACTATCAGAAGCAAAATGTATTGAAACAGATGCGCATGGATTGATCGGACGTTATGTCGGAGAAACAGCGCCCAAAACACGCAGCAAAATCGAAGAGGCAATGGGCGGCGTACTCTTTATTGACGAAGCATACAGTCTGACTGAAAGTGACGGGCATTATGGTGATGAAGCGATTTCTGTTCTGCTTAAGGAAATGGAAGATAATCGAGGACAATTCTGTGTGGTGCTCGCGGGGTATAAAGAAAAGATGCAGCAGATGCTCAGAACCAATCCTGGCATGACATCCAGAATACCGTTTACACTGGATTTTCCGGATTATTCACAGGATGAGCTCCGAGAAATTGCCATTCTTCTTTTAGATACAAAAGGTTATCAGATCGAGGATGCAGCACTGGAACTTGTGCTTGATATCTGTAAATATGAAAGAAGCGGGAATGATTATGCCAACGCACGCACGCTGCGGAATATACTGGATCAAGTTTTATTAAACCAAAACCTTCGCACTGAACATTCAGTTGGAGATAACTCCATTTTGAGAACGGATGTGGAAGAATACATTCAGGATGAGCAGATTGATTTGAACCGTTCATCAAAGCAACCGGGAAAGATAGGTTTT
This sequence comes from Oscillospiraceae bacterium, assembly GCA_017523995.1. The sequence continues at coordinate 10,344 of JAFWUX010000045.1, forward strand.
TCATAAGGAAATCAGATTCAACATGATTATGCAGGCATCTGTACCACTCCCGAACGGAAAAGCGCTGTAAGGGTTGATTTCATCCGGCAAATGTGATATACTATAGTAAAAGAATACTGAAATCAGAAGAGGGCTAAACTATGGGCAAAATGCTTGTCTATCACGGAAGCTATACTGAAGTACAGCAGCCGCGAATCATTGTCGGGCGCAACACTAAGGACTTTGGAACAGGTTTCTATTGCACAGTCATAAAAGAGCAGGCTGAACGCTGGGCAAAGAGATATGCAACGCCGGTTGTAAATATCTATTCGCTGCTCATCAATGAAAAGCTTAATATTCTCGAATTCAAGGAAATGACGGATGAGTGGCTGGATTTCATTATTGCCTGCCGCAGCGGTAAGCCTCACCAACATGATATAGTGATCGGCGCAATGGCAAATGACCAGATTTACAACTATGTATCCGACTATATCGACGGCGTCATAACCAGAGAACAGTTCTGGATGCTCGCAAAATTCAAGTATCCGACACATCAGATCAATTTCTGCTCAGAACAAGCTCTTTCCTGCCTGACATTCTATAAATCGGAGGCTGTCAGAAAATGAACGGACGCGAAGATAAAAAGGGCAATGATCTTTTCTATACTTGCAGTCTGATTGAATATATTTCAAGAAAAACGCATAATCATCCGGCTGCTGTTGCAAACGCTTTAGGAAAAGAGCAAATCGCCAAAATATACGACCTTGCTGACATTTATCACAGCGATAATATTGACAGAGTATCCGATGATTTCATTGCAGAGTGCGGAATCAGAGAAGGTTTTTTCGATAACATCTCATCCTGTGAATATGCTGTTCCGTCTCATTGGGATATCGGTAAAGTCTATAAGCGGTTGATTCTTTCTGTAGCAGATAATAAAGACTGCGGCATCGTCGAAGCACTGGCAGAAGTATTCGACTCCCCTATTGTGGATCTGATTGAAGACTACAACAGCAGTTTTTATTATGATAATCCTTCCACCATATTTGCAACCTATCAGAACAACTGCATTCCGGAATAACAGGTCTTCTATGCTTTAGAAGAATGCTGTCTTTTTCTTAATATATATACCAAAATATGGTGCTCCGCTTAGATACAATGGGGCGACGATTCTCTCGGTCCATATTTCATACATCAATTTGACATTAATTTCGAAAATCACTGTTTTTGACGCATTTACAGGAGTATTCTGCAATTTATGATTGTGCTGCTGTTGTAAACTGTTCTATTGGTATAAAATATAATCTTTATCATTGTTGCAGCCCTACAGGGCTGCGGCTTTCATCTCATACCTATACAATATATATGAGCCAGTGAAGATTAAATCAATCTCCACTGGCTCATTCTATGCTGCGTGTTCGGTTATCATTCATGCAAACAAAGCACAAAACTATTTTATCAGTCCGCGCTTCATCATGGATAAGTCACGGGCATCTAGTTGATTATCATTGTTGAAATCTGTCGCTTTCCAGTCTGCCGGATTCATATCGGGCACAGTCAGCAGCCATTTTTGCAATAATACAGCATCCGTGATATTGAACGCACCGTCAGCATTCACATCGCCCTTTATCACCTGAGGCGTCCATTCGGAAATTGATGTTACAGTCGGCGTCCATGCAGGATGTGATTCGTCTTGTTTCATCAGAAAAAACTGTATGCACGAAATCAAAGAGAAATGACAATAAAACATTGCATCCATCCGCAGAGCATGGTATACTAAAGGCAAATCAGCGAAACTGCCATGGAGGGAGCAGATCACATGAAACAAAGCGTATTGCATTTCAGAATTACTTCCGCTCTACTGAGTTTTCTGCTCGTGCTCAGCAGTACCGGCGGCATCACATCTCCTCTAACTGTCCGTGCTGCAAGTACAGAGCCTTCCGCGGAACTGTATGACTCTCAGGAGGTACCGAATAGCGATTATTCAATCGGCATAACGAGTGAAAGCGTCAGGCAGGTGCAGCATCTCGCTGACGTTCTATACGAGAAAAATCTTGATAATTTCAGCAGCAGAAACGGCGGTTTTACGTGGGACACAGAAAGGAAAAAGAGAAGCTGGACATATTATAACGGCATCATGATGGACGCATATCTCATGTTGGATGACTATATTCCGAATGAAGTGCGAACCTATCCAGCGGTGAATTCGTTTTATGATGCGAATATCACTTACAGCGGAACTTCGGCTGCGGTCGATACAACCGGAAACGCAGACAATTATTATAGAGAAAATGAGCTTGATTCAATTCCGCCTGTCCGTGCGATGTTCGATTTGCTCCGAAGCGACATTCCTTCGGAGGACGAACGAGAAAAATACAGACGGATGATCCTTCGTGTCTATGATCTCATGACAAATCAATATCCGACTGTTGAAGGGACAGACGGCAATTTCCGGCATAAGCACGGCAATGTCAGCAGCAGCTGGAACAGCTTTCCGATTGCACTGGACGGTCTTTACATGGCGACGCCCTTTTTCATGGAACTTGCAAATGCTGTAGAGAACGGCTATATTGATGCTGCGGATGGGGAGATTGTACCGGATGAACTCTATGGCGCGGCTGCTGCACGCATGCTCTGGATCGGTGAACATCTCTATGATCCGCAGACTGGGCTTTATCATCACGGCTGGGGACCTCAGGCAGGTCTGAACGGACAATTCTGGCTTCGCGCTGTGGGCTGGTATGCTGCTGCACTGTCAGATGTCATCAGTATGCTTCCAGCGCGCTTTGCGGATCAACGCAAGCAGCTCATAGAGATCGAAACACAACTCTTTGACGGTATGCTGCAATATCAGGATCCCGAAAACGGTATGTGGTATAATATCATCAACCGCGACGGAACGCTTAAGCGGTCTTCAACCTACAATCTTCCTGAATCCTCCGGCACGGTGCTGATTGCATATGCAATGCTGAAATCCTATTCTGAAGGATGGATCGGTGACAGCTACTGTGAAGCAGGACTGCGCGCCTTCAACGGCACTGTCCGGACTCAGCTTGACGGAGACAGCTTCCGCAATATCTATCTTTCCTCCGGCGTCGGCACAACGGCAGAAAGCTATCTTGTAAACGGCTACAAAGTCAATGAGGCGAAGGGTGTGGCACCCCTGATGATGGCGGCTTGCTTTGCGAATCAGGCGGCTGAGCGCTATCATTCAGACAGCATTCAGTGCGGCGGTGATGTCAATGCAGACGGCACTTTCGATCATGCAGATGCAGTTTTGCTGCAAAAATGGCTGTTGGGTGTTTCGGATATCACCTTATTAAACTGGAAAAACGGAGATATGAATTCGGACGAGCGGCTTGATGCACGCGACCTGACGCTGATGAAGCGAGCATTGATGCAACAAAACAGCAATGAATAAGATTTTTCTGTATTAAGCGATTTCATTAAAGCTGCTTTGCGAATAAAACGAAAGAGACAGACTGCCCGTCGGCTGTCTGTCTCTCTTTCATATCTACACCAAGTATCTTCGTCTCGCGGAAACGCTGCAGATTCCCGTTTTACATAGGAATACTGATTCTTCGTAAGCGTCAACCATTCTAGGCCACCTCATAAAGGCGAGTTGCTGCTTTCCTTGCGCGTTTTACTGCTTTCCTCGTCGCGCGCCGACGATTTCCTTCAGGCGATTCGATGCTTTCCGGAGCGCGAAATATTCAGCGAAGGAAAACCGGGCGCATTATACGAAAGGATAGCAAGGAGAATCCGGCGATTTTCCTTGCTTTTTCGCTCGTTTTATGGTATAATACAAGCAAGAAATAACGAACGGAAGAAGTGCGGTATGCCTGAGCAGAAGCGTGCGTGAGAAGATCAAGGCTTATGCAGTATCGCTCGGTATGAGCGTGAATAAGCTGCTGCTCACAGCTCTTGAAGAATATCAAGCTAGTCATACCAAAAAGGAGAATGATGATTATGAATAATAAGTATTTCGGAGAATTAGAGTACAATTATGGGTGGTTGACTAAAAGGGAAATCCTGCTATTCGGGAAAAAGCACGAAATAACTGTTATAATTCAAGCGTATAAAGCCGAAGATAAGATACCGACAATTCAAGATGAGGTGTGTAAAGAATATGCTGAACATGAGCGGGATTATTTGGAATGCATTGAAAAATTAATGATAGAATTTGACGATAATGCAGATACACGTTTTTCACCTGATAGTCTTTATATTGAAAGAGATGGAAAATGTGCATTGCTTTTCGATGATGCAGAAGATCTTGATGACGGCATCGCTGTGGAGATCATTCCTGAAAAGAATGTTACTTATCAAAACGTATACCTTTAAGAGAATGCTTACTCCAAATCCCCATTCTTTTTACGCTTGCACAGTATTAATAGACATGAGGCCGCATGAGAAGCCGTATCTATACACATTCCTGGAAGACGGCGATTTCCGATTGACAATAACCGTGCTGAGAACGCGATCCGGCCGGGATCCCCGGAATATCCACACGAAGCCCTGTATCCGTATCTCGCACGAGATAGGTCAGGTCATCGCCTTTCAGTGTGCCGGATGACGTTCCTCTGTAGGAAACACCTGTCACATCTGCATCTGTCAGTCCGGCAAAGACGGCGTACAGCGTTTCATTCTTCCCGCCCGCACTGACAGCAGTTACGGTATCGCTTTCTGCTGCCCATACGGGTATTCCCGCAGCAGTGAATGCTGCAAGGCAGACTGCCATGATTCTGGTTTTCTTTGTCTTTCTGTGGTTCATGATTTCCCCTCCAAAATAGAAATAATCGGCAGTTAAATGCTGCCTGTTTTATCTTACCATTCATTTTGCCTCTTGTACATGATAGATCATACGGCATTGCTGACAGATTGTATGCAAGTCAAAATGCGCATATTTCTCGTCAGTTTTCGGATTTATCATCAGAAGCACCGTATGATATGTCATTTACTTTACATGACCGGAATGGTATGATAAAATACGGCGGAAATATCTGCCGGAAAAATATACTTTATTTTGGGGAGGAAATCATGAAAAGAAATAATGCAAAACTGAAGCATGGAATTGCAGCGGGACTTGCTGCCGTCATTACGGTGCTGTCCTATTCCGCAGCGGACATCCATGCGGAGCAGACAGCCGTAACAAAATACGGCGGATGGTTTGAATCTGCCTATGCCGAATGGGATGCAAATGCGATCGGCGGCAATGTGTCGGTCAGCTACGCAGAAGCGGGCAGCAGCACATTCCGGCAGGCAGATGCCGAACTGATCCGCGGCACAAGAATTGATATCCCCGGTCTCAAGGGCAATGCACAGTATACGCTGCATATTGAGGGCTCCTCCGGCAGCGCGGACTGCACCGTGCAGACAATGGCATATGACCGCACGGGCTATGCGCATGACGGTTTCAGCGACATCGGCGCATACATGGACGACGGCACACTGAAGCCGGATGTCACTGTGATCTATGTTACAAACGAGAACAAGGACACGGTCACATACAACGGCAAAACCGGTCTCTACAATATCTTTTTCAGCGCGAAGCCGAAGAAGGTGCTGTTCCGGTTCATCGGCAGCATTGATGTGCCCGCCGGTACTGTCGCAAATGACGGTACGCACAATGACGGCTCCAATATGCTGTATCTGCAGAACAGCTCCGAGGTCACGGTTGAGGGCATCGGACCGGACACGAATCTGATTGACTGGGGCATTGAGATGAAGCGCTGCACCTCCTGTGAATTCCGCAATCTCTGGCTCGGACATTATCCCGATGACGGCATCGCGATGACCGGAAACGATCAGATTCGCACAGAGCACATCTGGATTCACAACAATACGATTGAAAAAGGGTATAATGCATTCGCCGGAAACGGTCATGTCGATGCGGACAAGGCGGACGGCGACGGTTCGCTGGATATGAAGTGGGCGCATCATATCACGGTTTCCTACAATCAGTTTGTGAACTGCCACAAGACCTCACTGGTCGGCGGGCGGATTGATCAGGAGCAGGACTGGATTACCTATCACCACAACTGGTTTAACAACACGGAATCCCGAAATCCGCGGGCACGCAATGCGCATATTCATTCGTTCAACAATTATTTTCTGTCAAATTCGGAATACGGCATCTGCGCTTCCTATAATTCCAAGGTTTTTTCGGAGGCAAATTACTTTGAAGGCGCGAAGAATCCGCTCTATGCGATCAACATGGGCAAGGACGCCTATTCCGGCACGATCAAATCTTTCGGGGATGCATTTGTAAACTGCGATATGGGCGGCGAGCTTGCTTATGTGATCGTATCGGAGCGCAATGCACAGCCGGAGATTCCGAATCTCATTGCAGGCGGCACAGGTTACGATCAGTTTGACAGCAAACTTTATGCATATCAGACGCAGACACCGGAGGCAGCAAAGGAATCGGTCATGCGCTATGCCGGAAGAATGCCGCAGGAGATTCCGCAGGGCGGAGATGTGTCACCTGCTGAAACAACAGCGGTTACAACAGCTGTGACTGAAACAACTTCATCTGTGACAACAACAACTGTCACCGAGCCGGAGATTCTCCGCGGCGATGTGAACCTTGACGGCGTTTTCGATCATGAAGATGCAGTTTTGCTGCAAAAATGGCTGCTGGGTGTTTCAGACATAACCTTATCAAACTGGAAAAACGGAGATTATAACATGGACGAACAGCTTGATGCGCGCGATCTGACGCTGATGAAACGTGCATTGCTTTGAATCCTATTGATGTACCAATTAAATCTTGAAGAATAGATGCGCAGGATTTTTGTCATGAGACAAGGCAGAAAGCCGCAGCCTTGCTGACGCAAGGCAAGGATTTCTAACGCAGTATCATGGCAAAAAGACAAGCAGATATCTTCA
>JAFWUX010000046.1 GCA_017523995.1 Oscillospiraceae bacterium
CAGCTTGTAAACGCCCTCTCTGTCGCAGATATCCAGCTTGACAAAGCGGAAATTCGGGTTCTGCATGACAGGCTCCAGCGTGGAGAGATTGCCCGCATAGGTCAGCTTATCCAGACAGATGATCCGGTAATCCGGATAGGTATTCAGCATGTGAAACACAAAATTTGCGCCGATAAAGCCGGCACCGCCCGTAACAATGATCGTCATGATCGTATGCTCCTTTTCTCAATACTTGATCTTGCCCTCGGCAACGGCCTTCAGATGCGCGCCGTAGGGAGATTTTCCGTATCTTGCAGCGGATTCCAGCAGGGTTTCCCGGTCGATCCACTTGTTGATGTATGCGATCTCCTCCGGTGCGGAGATCTCAATGCCCTGCCGGTTCTGGATCATCTGCACGAAGCTGGTCGCCTCTGCAAGGCTGTCCATGGTGCCGGTATCGAGCCACGCAAAGCCCCTGCCGAGCAGCTGGACATCCAGCGTACCCTCATGCAGATACATCTCATTCAGCGTGGTGATCTCCAGCTCACCGCGCGCGGAGGGCTTCACCTGATTGGCCTTCGCGCTCACCCCGGCAGGATAGAAATACAGACCTGTCACGGCATAATTGCTCTTCGGCTCCACAGGCTTTTCCTCAATGGAAAGAGCCTTGCCGTTCTGATCGAATTCCACAACGCCGAAACGCTCCGGATCCGGTACATAGTAACCGAAAACAGTTGCGCGGGCATTCTGCTCCGCATTGTTCTTTGCGGCGCGCAGGATCCGGCCGAAGCCCCCGCCGTAGAAGATGTTGTCTCCGAGCACCATTGCGCAGGCATCATCACCGATGAATTCCTCGCCGAGGATAAACGCCTGTGCAAGTCCGTCCGGAGAGGGCTGCACCTTGTAGCTGAGCGAAATGCCGTACTGTGAGCCGTCTCCGAGCAGCCGCTCGAAATTCGGCAGATCCGTCGGCGTCGAGATAATCAGAATATCTCTGATCCCTGCCAGCATCAGCGTCGAAAGCGGATAGTAGACCATCGGCTTGTCATAGACCGGCAGAAGCTGCTTCGAGGTTACCATGGTCAGCGGGTAAAGTCTTGTGCCGGAACCGCCGGCGAGAATAATGCCTTTCATAATCATCTTCCTTTCTGGTGATTTCAGTTTATTTTGAATCCTTCAGGATTATCGGCGTAAGAAATCTTTTCAGCGGCTTTTCAATTCCTTCATGCAAAATCAAGGAAATCACAATGCAAAAGCCCCAGCCCCAAAGAAGCTTGAACAGATTGCTTTCGAGACCGCTTTTTTCAATAACCTTGAGGCTGAAACGGTTGGAAAACAGCTGTGCAAGGAAAAAGCAATAGGACAGTGCGCTCAGATAACTGATGATCTTGGAATTTTGCAGCTTGGGAAACGAAACACCGGAAAGTCCGTAAAGGATCACGCAGAACAACGGCAGACCAATCCAGCTGTACAGCATATAATTACTGGTCATACCGACAAATCTGACGGCTGCCGTCACGCTCGCACAATAAATCAGGGCCGCTGCAATGATGACCCACGGACGGGACATAAATCCAAACGGCGGCTTCTCTTCGGAAAAACGCAGGGAACCAAGCAGAACACCAATCAGAAATTCAGCACAGCGCAGAATCGGATTGGTATATATACTGCTCAGATCCATAAAGGCAACAAAAAGCGGAGAATAAAGCAGTATTGCCGCCAGAATCGCAATCATGATCAGTTTCTGTTTCTGCTTCAGCTGCCGGATACACATGAACGCATACGGAAAAATCAGATAACAGAACACCAGACATGAGATGAACCAAACGCCGCCGTTCGGAGCCGTCTCAAAAAGGGATGTATAAGCCGTCTGCATCCCGGTGAGTTCAATTGGGAGCAATACGAGCTGTTCTTTCCAGTTCCGGACAAAGCAGATGATAAACAGCACCAGTGCCGCCCAGTAGATCGGGATAATGCCCAAGAAGCGTTTCTTATAAAATGTGATCACATTCCTGATGTCTGCATAATCCGTATCATGACCGGAAATAACCAGCGAAAAACCGGAAAGCATGAAAAACATTGTCATCAGGACAGCACCCATCCGGATCACAGAATTGAAAACGCCGTAATAGCAGTCCAGATGCACCAGTGTATGAAATGCGCAAACCATTGCACACGAAATGATACGGATCAGATCCAGCCCGATCAGTCTTTGCTTTGCCATCGTTATACGATCTCCTCTGCTATGAGTACCTGCACAATTCTTTCCATGTCCGTTCCTTTCCGGACCTCATGCCACCTTCCTTTGAAATGGTTGACATACAAGGCCAGGATCGACCAGATCCCGAAATGGATCCAGTAATACGCCGAAAACAGCATCTCGCAGGACAAGGTAATAAACAGGATCATCAGCAGACGTTCCAGACTAAGCGGATTGTTCCGGATCATTCGGACATTCATAAAAATCAGTCCGATAATCAGCAGAGAACCAAAGAATACGCCGTATTCAGCAAGCCAGTCAAGGAACAGATTGTGGCTGTAACCCCATTTGATGCCGATGCGGTAGATTGCATTGCGGTGTCCCATCATGCCATATCCGAGTGGTCTTTCCCGGATCATGCTTAGCACCAGCTTCCATATCCGGTCACGGCCGCTACTCTCGCTATCAAGGGATTTATTGCCCTGCATCATATTCAGATAGGTCGTGATAAAGCGCGATTTGATTCCGGTTCGCTGTGCCAGCAATGCGACTGTGTTTGCACCGAAATCGGAAAAAATAAAAGCAACAAAGACTACCGCCACCAGAATAATCACAACTTTTTTCAACTTTAGTTTTTTTCGCTCGCCGAACAAAATGAACAACACTGCGCCGATCGCATAGCAGACAATCGAGCCTCGGCTTCCGTAAAGCAGGATGCCGAGAAGACCGATACCCACCGGAACAAAAAGAATCTTCTTCTTTTCCTGGAGTGCCATGACACTTAGAACCGAAACAACCATCAGTACGCCATAGCTCCAAGTCATATTGCTTGCAAAATGTTGGACGCTGCCAAACTGTTCAATAAGCCAATAACCGTTCCGAAGCGGCTCCAGTGCCATGTATGCATAATACACACCACGGATTATAATGGAAATCTTCAGGTTACGGAAGAACTGCTCCGGCGTTTTCTGCAGCCGGATCGTCGGATAAGCAAAGATGCCACCTTGCAACAGAATCGTTTTGACGCCGTAATCCCGCATGATCCAAACTCTCCGTTCAGGATGCAAGATGAATGCCACCACGAGCAGAGCGGCCAATACGCCGTAAAGGATTAGGATATCCGCATACCGGACTAAGCAGTTCGGTTCCTTGCTAATGACCAATACGATCAGTCCAGAAAGTCCAATCAGAGAAAGATACCCGCCGAATGGCACAAGCGGAAAAAAAGTCAGCTGCAAAACCGGCAGCAGGAAATAATAGATGCACAGCAGGTCATTCAGTGTGAACTTTTCTTTTTTGCCGATCATGCTTCCGCACCGGCGGCATGCCGCTTTGCATGCCGTTCAATCAGTTTCATGATTTTCTCCCGGCAGACCGCATAATCCGCCTTTGACAAAGAAGAAAACACATATTCATATCCGAGATCCGCAAGAAACTCCCGCTTGTATTCCTTTGCGCCGATCTGCACCTGAATGCCTCTGACGGAGGAATTGTCCGCAGCCGCATCCATATAGACGGTCTCCACGCCGAGAACGTCAAATGCGAAGTCAATCCCCAGCAGCAGTGCCTCCATATTCTGAAACGCATCGCCGTAGCCGATTGTCCGGCCGCTCTCCGCACTGGTTTCCGTCACATCGTAAATGCCGCGCATTCCGATCGGATTTCCGTTCAGATCGGTCACAAGGAACAGATAATCGCCCGGCTTTTTCCGCTGTGCGGCAATGTACCGGCGCTGATCCTCTGCCGTACCGTTGACCTGATGCATATACTTCACCTTTTCAGCGTCCGCCCGCATGGCATATGTCACTTCCGCATCGGATTCCGCAACAGAACGCAGCTTTACCGTCAGACCGGTAATTTCCTTCTCATAAATCAAGCCTTTTTTCTCCTTTTCTTCAGAATGCCAAGCAGCATATCCTTATACAGCAGCAGATAAATTCCAAAAACCGCCGTGCCGCTGACAAGCGACAGCACGATGCTGCTGTGAAGCCGCAGGCGCCAGACTATGAAATAAGACAAAAGAATGCAGACGTTGACCACTGTTTTCTTTGTAATGGCGATCAGCTTCATTCTGCGCAGCCAGAACACGCACAGCATGATCGATACCAGATAGCCGACCATCGTTGCAATGGAAGCACCCTCAATGCCGATTTTCCGGATCAGAACCAGATTCAGCACGATGTTCAGCACTGCACCGATCGAAAGCGTCAGCAGATTCATATATGTCTTTTTCACGATCGTGAACTGATTTGCAAGGATCTGATAGAGCATCAGAGAAAGCGGCGCCAGGAACAGGTACGGCGCAACCAGATAGCCGCTCAGGTAATCTGCCGGAAACGCCAGCGTAAACAGCAGCTTGGATATTGCCATCAGACCGACCGTCGCAGCAAAGGAGATCGCACTCATATACTCAAAGATCCTGGATTTCATCTGGATCTGATCGTCGTCATCCATTGTGGAATACGCAAAATACAGCCATCCGCCTGCAAATGCGGTATAGATCAGGTTGCTGATATGGCCGATACGCGATGCAACGGCATAGGTGCCCGTTTCCTCCGCATTGAGGATCTTATTGATCATCCACTTGTCGGACGAATTATAGACCCAGTAGATCAGGAAATTCGGCAGCAGCGGCAGACCGACTTTCAGCAGATCCTTCAGCACGCTCTTATCAAAGCTTTTTACGCTGAAATAGGAGCGGTTCATGACCGCAAACGAAAGCTCCAGCGTGACTGCTGCGATCACAGTCGCGATCGGCATGGCCATGATATAATAGCCCTTCAGGATCAGCGGCACTGCGATCGCATAGGAAATAAACGGAGAAACGGTGTTCGTGACAAGGAACACCTTGCGCTTGTTCTGGATCCTCGTCGGCGCGGATACGATCTGATTCGTTGCGCTGACCAGAAATCCGACCACGGTCACAATCGTCAGTGATACATATTGCGAATCGTCAAAATACCCGACTGCGATCACTTTGCGCAGCAGCAAACAGATGACAAACAGTACCAGCGATGTGCCCGTCACAAACAGAAAGGCCGTGGAACAGACCTTCTGCTGCCATTCCTTGCTCTTGCTGTCAAAGAAAAGCCGGAACATCGCATCATACATACCGCAGACGGCCAGTGCCGCTGCAAAAGAAATGAAATTATGCGAAAGGTCATTCAGACCCATATAGGATTTGTTCGGATACAGTCTGACGATGATCGGAAGCATAATCAGCGGAATAAACTTGCTGATCATACCGCCCAGTCCGTACACCAGAATGTTCTCGATAAACAGCTTGCTTCTTTTCTGTGTCTGCATAGGTTCTTCTCCGCACTCCTTCAGGCTGTCAGGTTTTTGTACATGATCTTTCCGGTTTCATTCTTCGGGATCATGTCAATCACGCGCACCTCAAACAAAGAGCGGTAAAAACCTGTTTTCTCGCTGATGAAATTCAGCACCGCATCCTTCTTCGATTCCTCGGTGATGAACACCAGCATGTGATCGTCGCTGCCGGTGCAGGCCGTCTCAATGCCGAATTCCTCCCGGATCAGACGCTCGGTCTGGTCAAGGCTCACGCGATAGCCGAGCATTTTCAGGAAGCGTGACTTTCTGCCGACGA
>JAFWUX010000047.1 GCA_017523995.1 Oscillospiraceae bacterium
AGCTTTTCGAGGGAAGTGTAGACCGACTTCTTGCATTCCTCATAGCCGTAATGCTCCACCCAGACCTTTGTGGTCAGGAAAATATCTTCACGCTTGATGCCCGATTTAGCGATCGCTGCCCCGACTTCCTCCTCGTTGAAATAACTCTGCGCCGTGTCGATCAGACGATAGCCCACTGAAAGTGCATCGGTCACACACCTCTCGCACTCATCCTTTGTCACCTGATACACGCCGTAGCCGAGCATGGGCATTTTGATCCCGTTGTTAAGCTGTACATATTCCATCGTTCATACCTCCCGGATTTGATTGTATCTTTATTGTAGCACAGAATTGGCTGTTTGAGAAGTTTCGATTGGTTATATGGTTTGAACCTTTGGGTTATAGCTTTTTTACGAAACTTATGAATAATCAAAGGGCAATGCTCCAATCGCAGAAGCATTGCCCTTTCCTTGCGCTATGAAAGTATTAGTCTTGAATTTCTTGCATCATAGCCGCACCGTCACACCGCAATTTCTACTTTCTCATTTCACAGAAACCGTGATGCTGTCTTGCTTTTTCTGCAAATATATGTTATAACCGCGCCGTGCGCGGCTCCATTTTGCTTCGCCTTTATTCAGCATATCGTGCGGAACCGTTTGCAGCTCAGTTCAGCCGGTTTCATCCCAAAGTATTTTTCGGATTTCCATTGCTTTTCTGGTAATTATATGTTATAATAGGAATTACGATTCTAACCGAAAGGATGTTGAAACAATGGATTGGGAATTTCAATTCTTAAACTGGATCCAAAACAATCTCCGCAGCGATCTCATGGACAAGATTATGCCGATCATCACAAAATTCGGTGACGGCGGCATCTTCTGGATCGTTCTGACACTGCTTCTGTTCATCCCGAAGCGCACGAGAAAATATGCGCATGTCTCCGCATTCGCGCTGATCTTCTGCGTTGTCGGCGGCAATCTGATTCTCAAAAACCTCATCGCAAGACCGCGCCCGTTCTGGCTCGAAAACGGCAATCCGCTTGCCATGATCGGCATTCAGGGCAACCCGCTCGAACGGCTCTATGTCCGTGACAGCGCAATCGTTGTGCCGGAGGGCAGAACGGTTCTCCAGCTGCTCGTCAAGGCACCGACAGACTTTGCATTCCCCTCGGGACATACACAGGCATCCTTTGCCGCTGCAACCTCGATCTGCATGTGGAAGCGCAAGTGGGGCATTCCGGCGCTGGTGCTTGCGGCACTCGTCGCATTTTCCCGCATGTATCTCTATGTCCACTACCCGACCGATATCCTCGGCGGACTGCTGTTCGGCGTCGGCTATTCGCTGCTCGCGCTGGCAATCTGCAACAAGCTGTTCCGCAAGAAGACATGGGACGGCTGTGAGGGTGCCCGCCGTCTTGCAAGAAAGAAGCAGAAGCAGGCTCAGACCGTCGGCTGATTGCATTACAGATCATTTTGATGCCATAGTTTCTCTGACAGACCGCGCAGAGGGACTATGGCATTTTGACTGCCCGCCGGAATGTTAAGGATTGTTTGCATCGCGCAAAAAACCGCGTAAATGCGGGAATGTTAACATGCGTTGCTTGCCGCAACGGGGGGATCCGGTGTATAATGAGGGCGAAAGGAGGTTTTCGCAATGTTGAACGAAAACATAAAAAGCATCAGAAAATCCAAAGGACTTTCGCAGGAGGAATTTGCCGTAAAGATCAATGTCGTGCGGCAGACGGTCTCCAAATGGGAACGCGGTCTTTCCGTTCCCGATTCCGACATGCTGGTTACCATTTCAGAAGTGCTCGAAACGCCGGTCAGTGTCCTGCTCGGCGAAAAGATCACGGAAACGGAACCGGATGATCTCAAGGCGATTGCAGAAAAGCTCGAGGTGATCAATCTCCAGCTTGCACACAGAAAGACAGCCGGACGGAATATCCTCCGCTGGGGGTTGATTCTGGTATGTGTCCTCATCGTCATCGGATTCGTGATCCTGCTCGCGGCAGACAGCCCGTATCTGGAATGGAATTACAAAAATCCGGAGCTTGCCGCCGCCGGTACCATTCTGCACGGGATTGAATTTGTCTTTGTTCGGGTCGCACCGCTGATCCTGATCGCCGCAGTCATGGGTCTCATCCTGACACGGCATAAAAGCTGACCCGCAAACAGAAACCGCGAACCTTTTTATCGGTTCGCGGTTTTGCTGTTTTATTTGGATTCTGTCTCGCTGTCAGCGGTGAGCGCCTCCCAGTCTGTCGGGACGCCCGAGATCGTGTTCTTCACATAGTACATCAGAATGAGCTGTGCATCTGCGGAGTTGATCGTGCCGTCGCCGTTGACATCCGCACCCTCTTTCTGCAGATCGTTCAGCTCCGGCTTGCTCCCCGCCATGGATTTGACATAAAAGCTCAGCGCGCTCTGCGCATCGTCCGCGCCGACCTTTCCGTTCAGATCAAGGTCGCCCCTGACCGCCGCGATCACCTCATACGGGAACGCATACTTTTCACAGTATGACTGCGCAGTCGCCTGTTCAAAGCCGCGGATTGTGCCCAGCATAAACGCCTCATGTCTTGCGTAGTTGTTGGAGATGGTCGCCTTCATATCACAGATTTCGCAATCCGGATTCAGAATCGTGATCGTCTCCAGACGGTTGCAGTCAAAGAAGCCGTAGTGGCGGATCTCTTTGACATTTTCCGGCACGAGCACATTGACGATATCGTGATTATACGAAAATGCGCCCTCACCGACCGCGGTGATATCCGAAGGCAGCGTGATATCGCCCTTGCATGCCTTGCCGTCGATCAGTACATGATTGATGACCACAAACGGATTTTTCTTGCGCTGCTCGTCCATCCACGGCGTATAGAGGAATGCATCCTCACCGACGGTTTCGAGCCCCTCGGGCAAAGTCAGATCAGCCAGCGAATCGCAGTTTGCGAACGCCATTTTGCCGATGCTTTTGACTTTTTCCGGCACAGCAAGACTTTCGAGCTTGCGGCTTTTCAGGAAGGTGTTGTTCGCGATGGCGGTCAGCCCCGAAGGCAGCTTGACGGATTTCAGGACGAAGCAGCTTTTGAATGCGGTCTCGCCGATCTCCGTGACGCTCTCAGGCAGTGTCACATCCGTGATCTTCGTGTTGAACTGGAACGCACCCGCTCCGATTTTTGTCACCGGCAGCTTTTCGATCTCTGCGGGGACCGTAACCTCCCCTTCGAGCTCGTCACTCACGCCCGTGATCGTCACGGCACCGTCCGCGATCTCATATCTGAGACCTTCAAATTCCGGTGCGGTTTCCTCCTCTGCGGCGCAGACGGCCGCAGGTGCCGGCAATGCAGCAGCACCTGTCCAGATCAGACAGGCAGCGCACAGCATCGCCGCGCCTCTCTTTGCTTTCATTGAATTTTCCCCTCTCGATTCATGTTTCAGCATCCGTCTGCGCTCCGCGGGACAAATCAGGGCTGCCTGTGACAATGTTGCGCACCATTGCCGCGCCCTGCATCCGCTGCGGAAACAGATTGTATGCTGATTTTATTATCATAACATAGAACGCGGACAAGCGCAAGGTGCCCCGTACAAGTTTGGCGTTGTGCATAAAATCGGCGGAATGTTTTGTACAGTGTGCTGCCGGATATTGACGGCAACTCCGGATATACTATCTGTGATATCCGGAAAGGGGTGAGTGCATGCGATCTCAGGGACAATGGAGCGCGGTGCAGGGTGCCGCGATGATGATTCTGCTGCGGCTGTTTCCGTTTTTCTGCTGCGGTGCGCCGTTTTCGGCGGCGCGAGCAAAACAAATGCTGCTGACGGCAATCGTGCACGCCGCGCTGATTCTGCCGCTGCTGCACTTCCGGCACAGGCTGCGGATTCCGGCGCTGCTGCTGCGGGGATTCCGGCTCTGCGCGGCTTTTGAGGGCGCATATCTGACTGTGCTGCTCCGGCGGCTCTGTCTGCAGCTGCGGCTGGAACACACCGCGGCGCTTTTGCTGATATTGCCGGTGATGCTGCTTTACACCGTCTCGCTGCATGACCGTGCCGCCGCAAGAACTGCGATGCTGCTGCTCTGCCTTGCCGCAGCCGGATTTCTGCTGCTCCCCGTCAGCGGCATCGGGACAGCACAGCGGATTCTGCTGCACACGCCCGATCCGGCGCCGCATTTTGCATCGGAATGGGCGGATGCCTGCGAACTGCCGCTGATTCCGCTGATCTGGCAGAAGCAGACCGAATCCGCGGCAAAGCGCAGTACAGTTGCATGGGCGGCGTTCCGGATGCTCTTTCTGCCCGCGCTCGTGCTGTTCGGGACAATGCAGAACGGCAGACTGCTGCGCTTTCAGGGCAATCCGTTTTTTCTGCTGCGCGCGCGCACGCCCCTCTCGGACGCTGTGCGGACAGACGGCTTCTGGATGCTTCTCGCATTCGGCTGCGGTGCGCTCTGCATCACGTTCTGTCTGCAGACGGCAAAGCCGCATCTGCGCACACAGCGCCGGATGCTTGCCGCGGCATTCCTGCCGTATCTGTTTCTGCTTGCGCTGCTCTGGCTGCTGCCGGAATCCGCGGCGGCATCGGGGCTGCTGCATCTGCTGTTCGGGATTCTGCTTCCGTGGGGCATTGTGCTGATACACCGGAGGGACACTGCATGAAGCGATTGATGATCTTGTTTTGCGGCATTCTGCTGCTGACCGGCTGCACGGATATCCGCACGCGCCTGCTGCCGGATATCCTCGCGGTCGATTTTGCGGAGCAGGTGCAGTTTGCCGCGCACACCTCGCAGGAGACGGGCATCATTTCCGCGGCGGCAGAGACCGCGCTGCAAATGCCCGAGGCGCTCCGGAATGCCGCAGGCGCGGAGATTTCAACCGGTCACCTGACGATGCTTGCGGTCTCGGGGAATCCCTGCGCAGTGCTCGAGGCATATTTTCAGGCGCAGATGCTCGCCCCGACCTGCGCAGTGCTTTCCGTTCCGGCGGATGCCTGCGGTCAGCTCAGGGCGGGGGAGCTGCCGGCGCCCGCGCAGCTTGCGGCAGCCGCAGAGACCGGTCTGCTGCCCGACCGCACCGCAGATGCCGTCCTCGCCGATCTCTGGGGCGGCTCCGGTGTGACCGCAGTCTGCACGGCGGCGGAGGCGGGTCTGACGCTCACGCTCTGGTCAGCATCCGGCTGCTGCGGCACGCTCTCCGGGGACGCCTGCCGCGGGCTTGCGTTGCTCGGCAAGCGGAAGAAATCCTTTGCGTTTGCAGCGGAGGGCATCACCTACCGGCTCATCTCCGATGCACTCGCACTGCAGGTCACGGAGCGGGAGACGCTGCGCATCGCGGTCACGGGGACAATCCGCACCGAGCCGCCCCTGACCGATGCCGCCGCGCACCGCCTGACAGAGATGCTCACTGCCGCCGTCACCGAAACCGCCTGCGCACACGGCGCCGACCTGCTGTTCCTGCGCGAGCATGCAATCCGGAGCGGAATTTCTGCGGCGCGGAGCTGTTCGCAGGAAGAATGGCGCAGTCTGCTGCAGTCCGCGGATTGCTCGGTGACGCTGAATTGCCAAAAACCGCGCAGATTCGTCACATTTTGATACTGATTGTGCAAACTGCCAAAAACAGATTCGCTTTTGTTCTGCAAGTTTTACGCCGAATTTTGCCAAAAGATATTGACCTTTTCCCCGCAAACGGATATACTATAAACGATGTGACCGGCAGAACTGGCTGCATGTGTGCACAGAAATAAATCACATACAGAGAGGAGCGGATTACATGGTATTTGAAAAGCTCAAGGATATCATCCTCGATCAGCTCGATGTGGATGAGGACGAGATCACGATGGAAGCAGATTTCGTGGATGATCTTCAGGCAGATTCCCTCGACATCACCCTGCTGATGAAGACGATCTCCGAGGAATTCGATATCGCAATCGAGGACGACGCCGTTGATAAGATCAGCACCGTCGGCGATGCCGTTGAATTCATTGAAGCCTATATCAATGAATAACCGACAACAGAAAAGCACAAGGAGCGCAGCGATGACTGCGCTCCTTTTTTCGGCACATTTTGAAATTAGAAATGAGAAATTTCGGTGTGCCCTTTGGGCACGGATCAAAAAAAGGGGCTTGGGGCACAGCCCCATTCAAAATCATCTGCGCAGCAGATACCTTAACTTCTAACTTCTCACTTCTAACTTCTCACTTCTAACTTCTCACTGAAAAAACAAAAGCCGCCGCTCTCATTCCGAAAGCGGCGGTTTGTTTCCGTTCAAGATCCGATAAGATCAGACAGCCTTGTTCAGGAGTCTCATGAGCTGAGACTTCTTTCTTGCTGCGTTGTTCTTATGCAGAATGCCCTTTGCACATGCCTGATCAACGCGCTTGATCGCATAGCGGATGACGGTCTCACGATCCTTGCCGCCGACATATGCCTTCTTCAGTGCAGTCTTCAGTGCAGACTTGGTAGCCTTGTTGCGTGCTGCACGAATCTTGTTGGTCTTATCTCTCTTTTCAGGTGTGGGGCGCTTCTTGGGCGCGGTGTTCTTTGCTGCTGCCATAGCTTGGTACTCCTTTTCTTTTCTGCCGAAATGCAGATTTTCAAAAATTCATTTCGGAAAGACGGCATACAGTAATAACAGAATGATTATGGCGGGATCATTCTGCCGTGGTGCGGGTGGGGACCGCATACTTGTTACATGCTGCCAAACCAAGTATTATTATACCAGTTCCGCGATAAAATTGCAATAGGGCAAAATGCGGAATTTTGCGATACTTTCGCGGGTCTGTTCGGCAGATTGCACAATTCTGCCGGATGCGGTTCAATTTTCAAGCAGCTGCGCCCATGTCACCGGGTTATTCGCAACGGTATTCTTCACATAATACAGCAGGATATACTGTGCGTCAACCACATCTATGACGTTGTCTGCGTTTACATCGCAAGCCTGCTGCTGCCGGTCTGTCAGCGCCGGATCGCCGCCCGAAAGCGTTTTCACATAGTAATTGAGGACATTCTGCGCATCATCGCTTTCGACCTTGCCGTTCTCGTTGTAATCTCCCGTCAGCGGTTCCGGTGCTGCGCCGAGCGATTCAAACTGATAATCATATTTTTCTGCATATGCCTGTGCGGTCGAGTTTTCATATCCGCGGATCGTGCCGGTGAACACGCTTTTGCTTTCCGTTGCCGGCGTATCGTCTTCCCCTTTCTCCACCGTTTCCGGGAAAAGCGGTACAGACTGACAAATCGTATCCGGCGCATCATAGATCTCACAGTCCGGATTCAGAATCGTAATCTCAGTGAGCTTTTCCATCGAATTGAACGCGCCCATGCCGATGCTGCCGACACTTGCCGGAACGGTGATCTTTTCCAGCGAATCGCAGTCGGAAAATGCATACTTTCCGATGCTTTCTGTCTGTTCCGGAATCGTGAAGTCCGTCAGCTTTTCACAGCCTGAAAACGCATTCATCCCGATCCTTCTGATGCTTTGCGGCAGCGCTGCGCGCGTGAGATTCGGACAGTAGAAAAATGTGTTGTAGCCGATCTCTGCAATACCCTCCGGAATCGTGATGCCGGTGAGCACCTGCGCATTGTCGAATGCCTGCTCCGTGATGACAGTCACGTCGTCCGGAACCGTAATATCCCCCTCGCAGGCTGTGCCGTCTAAAAGATAATGATTGACAATCACAAGCGGATTCTCCTCCTGCCTTGCAGCGAGCCACGCGGTTTTATAAAAGGCGCGCCTGCCGATTTCCTGCACGCTGTCCGGTATCACGATTTCCGCAAGACTGTTGCTGTCAGCAAATGCGTAATCACCGATTTTTGTTACGCCCTCCGGAATTGTGATGCTTTTGAGACTTTTGCACTCACGAAATTCGCCGCCTGCGATCTCCGTCACGCCGTCCGCGAGTGTTACGTCTGTCAATCCGGTACAGTGCATAAATACATTGTCGCCGCACTTTTTGAGCGTTGCCGGAATCGTCACGCTCCGGAGTAATTCACAGGAATGGAATGCACGTCTGCCGATTTCCGCAAGGCTTTCCGGAAACTGCACACCGGAGATCCCGCTCTTCCAGAATGCAAGCTCGGTGATTTTTGTTACGCCCTCCGGAATCACGATTCTGCCCGTACATTTCTGACCGTCAACCAGAATGCTGTTCACGGTCACAAGCCGGTTTTCCTTCCGCTTTGCCGTGAGCCATGCGGTATCCTTGAATACCCCTGCGCCGATTTCTGTCACACTTTCCGGTATGGTAATATCTGCAAGGGTGTCACAGGAATAGAATGCATATTCTTCGATCTCTGCAATGCCCTCCGGAATCACGATCTGTTCCAGCGCATTGCAGTCGCCGAAGCCATAGCGTGCGATGCTTTTCAGTGTCTTCGGGAGTATCACCTCCGTGAGCTGCTGACAATCTTCAAATGCCATCTGCTCCATAGCGGTCACGCTTTCCGGAATCGTGACACTGCGCAATGCCGCACAGTGTTCAAAAGCATTTTCTCCGATCGCGGTCACAGGCAGTCCGCCGATCTCCGCCGGAATCACAAGCACCTCGGGCAGCTCCTGCGTATATCCGGTGATTGTCACAGCATTTCCGTGGATCGCATACTGCATCCCCTGATATGTATGCACTGTCTCATCGCCGCTTTCCGCAAGTGCGGTCAGCGGAGCAGGCAGGGCGGCAGCAGTTCCCGTCAGGGCGAGACATGCCGCACAGATCAGACAGTTCAGCTTTTTCATAATGCGCTCCTTTCCGCGTATAAAAGCAGATTGTCCCTGAAATAATAATAGCATCTAGCAATGCATATGTCAATAGCAAATGAGGTGATCGTTATGCACAACCGTACAGACTTAGCGCTCGAGCGCGCCGCCGGATTCCCCGCGCAGGAGGGCATTTTCATGCGGCACCGCGGCGATGTTTTCCGCATCACGGAGATCGAGATCGACTCCGATGAACACGGCGCCGCAATCGGCAGAACAAAGGGGCGCTATCTGACGCTGGAAACGGCACATTTGCACCATGACGCACCGCAGCTCCGCAGGCAGGCGGCAGAGCTTGCCGCAGAACTGCGCAGCTTCATCCCCGAGGGCGCGGTGCTGTTTGCAGGGCTCGGCAATTCGGATATCACACCGGATGCACTCGGCCCGCTGACGGCGGGGCGCATTCTCGCGACGCGGCATCTGCGGAAGGAACTCGCCGACAACGATCCTGATACGGATTTTCTGCGCACACTGCGTCCTGTCAGCGTCCTTGCAAACGGCGTTCTCGGGCAGACCGGCATCGAGACGGCGGAGCTGATTGCCGCACTGCGCGACCGCGTGAAGCCTGCCTGCGTCATCGCCGTAGATGCGCTTGCCTGCTCCGATCTGCACCGGCTCGGGACAACCGTCCAGATTTCGGATGCCGGCATCTCGCCGGGGAGCGGGGTCAAAAACAGCCGCGCAGAGCTCAGCGCCAAGACGCTCGGCGTGCCGGTGATCGCGGTCGGCGTCCCGACGGTTGTCGATCTGCATACGGTTGTGCGGCAGGCGGGCACGGAGCCGCCGCAGGATATGCCGAATCTCATGGTCACGCCGCGCGATATCGACCGGCTGCTGCATCATGCGGCGCGCCTGCTCGCGCTCGGCATCAATCTCGCACTGCATCCGCAGCTTTCCTATGAGGACGCAGAAGCGCTGTAGTAATGTGAGACGTGAGAAGTGAGAAGTGAGAAGTGAGGAGATATGGTGCAGATTCGTAAACGAATCTGCTCAGACTGTCGATAAAGGTATCGCTGCGCGATGATTATAATGGGGCGCTGCCCCATACCCCGCCAAAGGGATGCTATCCCTTTGGAATCCCACTATACGAAAAGTAATGTAAATGCGTTGAAATTCTCAACTCACAAAATAAGGGATTCTTAAGGGCTAGTAGCCCTTAAGCGGGAGTTTGAGGGCGGCGCCCTCAATATAAATCCGTCGGAGACACCGCAACTCCTCACTTCTCCCTCCTATCTCCTCACTCCCGACCATTCCGGAGGTGCTTATGGTTGTCAGTTTTTTGCGTGTCCTGATTCTTTATCCGATAGTGGTATTCGGCGTGCGGCTCATGGGCAAGCGCCAGATCGGGGAGCTGCAGCCCGCGGAGCTTGTCATCACGATTCTGATTTCCAACATCGCGACACTGCCGCTCGAGGATCAGAATCTGCCGCTGCTCATGGGCATTGCGCCGATGCTGCTGCTGATCTGCTTTGAGGTGCTGCTTGCATGGCTCGGATTAAAAAGCCGCAAAGTCCGGCATCTGCTCGCGGGCGGCCCGCAGGTGATCATCCGCGGCGGCGAGATTGATCAGCGCATCATGGCAGAGCTGCGGTTCACGCTCGATGATCTCATGACCGCCCTGCGCAGCAACGGCATCTTCGATATCCGCGATGTGCAGCTTGCCGTTGTCGAGACAAACGGCACGGTCTCCGCCTGCCAGAAAGCCGCCGCGCAGCCGCTCACGCCGAAGGATCTGCAGATGCAGCCTGCGTGTGCCGATCCGCCGGAGGTGATCATCGCGGACGGCGCCCTCAGCAGAGAGGGGCTTGCCGCCTGCGGTCTCGATGAAAAAACGCTGCTGCATGCGCTGAAGCGAAAGCATCTGCAGCCGGAGCAGGTCTTTCTGCTGACGGCGGACCGTTCCGGCATCTGCACACTGATCGAAAAGGGGGCGCGAACATGAAAAATCTGCGCGTGCGCATTGCGGCGGTGATCCTCTGCGCAAATCTGCTCGTCTCGGGATATTCCGCAGCGGCAGTCCGCAGGAGCTGCACAAGGCTGATTCAGCAGAGCGAAGCCGTCCTCACGGCGGAGAACCGTCCGGCGGAGATCGAAGCGCTGACGGCGCAGTGGCGCAGAGAGAGCCGCCTGCTGCATTTCTTTGTCCCGAATCAGCCGCTGACCGATCTCAACACCGCAATCCTGCGGCTCGATGCTTTGCAGACCGAGCAGAGCGATGAGCTTTCCGCAGAGCTGCACGGCATCATCGCGGCGCTTCAATGGATCCGCGGCAGGGAGCTGACGGCGTTCTGAACGCGGCAGCCTGTTGCTTTTTTGTCATACCGCTTGCATAATTTGCGTTTTTGTGGTATACTGATTATGGGAAACCTTGTGCAGATCGCGCAGGCTCCCCTTACATATGTAATTGTAATGCTGTTGCAGAAATGAGGTTGATACATAGATGAAACTGATCTTTGCAGTTGTCAACGGCGATGACAGCGCCGCTGTTTCAAAAGCACTTGCGAAAAACGGATTCCGTGCAACAAAGCTCGCGTCCTCGGGCAGCTTTCTCAGCTCCGGCAACACGACCTTTCTGATCTGCGTGGAGGAATCCGAAGTGGATACCGTCATCAATGTGGTGCAGCAGAAGTGCCACCACAGAAAGCAGTTTGTCCCCTCGACACCGGCATACGGTCCGGCAACCGGTCAGATTCCCTCGATGCCGCTGGAGGTTCCCGTCGGCGGCGCGACCGTCTTTGTGACCAACATCGAGCGGTTTGAGAAGCTGTGAACACGCCTGAAATGCCGCTCATTGCCGGCAATGCGCAGCTCCGTGCCGATCTGCAGCAGATGCGCAGGCAGAATCATCTGCCGCATGCCTTGCTGCTGCACGGCGAACGCGGCTGCGGCAAAAAAACACTTGCAAAATGGTTCTCGATGCTCGTGCTCTGCGAGGATGCAGCGCATGCGCCCTGCGGCCGCTGCAAAAACTGCCGCCTGATTCTCGAGGACGCACATCCCGATGTCATGATGGCGGAGCATTCCGGCAAGCGCATGGGATTTTCCGTCGAGACCGTCCGCGCGGTGCGGCGGGAATCCGGCATTCTGCCGAACAACGGCGACATGCGGATTTTTCTGTTCACCGATGCCGACGGCATGAGCATTCAGGCGCAGAATGCGCTGCTCAAATCCGTTGAGGAACCCCCTGCCCACGCATGCTTCGTCTTTACCGCGGAGACAATCGGCGCACTGCTGCCGACGCTGCTCTCCCGCATGACGGCGAAGGCGGTCTTCCCTGTCAGCGAAAGCGA
The DNA here is from genome assembly GCA_017523995.1 of Oscillospiraceae bacterium. The sequence continues at coordinate 12,007 of JAFWUX010000047.1, forward strand.
GTGCATCACGGCACTGACGCAGCTTTCGTATTCGGCGGAGGAGATTCAGACAGCGGTCTCGCGCTTCGGCGGCAATATCGGCAAATGCATCGGGTATCTCAGCGACGATATGCAGCGGCAGGCTGCCGAAACCGCTGCCGGACTGACGGCGGCGCTCGCACAGGTCAATGAATATGCGCTGCTTCAGCTTTTGACAACGGCAGCTGCGGACAAGGATCTGCTGCGCCGGACGCTTGAGCTGTTTGATATGCAGATTCGTGATGCGGCGGTGCATTCGCTGGACGGTGAGATCCGGCAGCTCGGCTGTGACCGCAGCGCATCGGAAGCACTCGCAGGCAGATTGTCCCCGCGCCGCGCCATGCGGATGCACGGGGCGGTTGCAGAAGCCTTTGCCGATTTAGAGAGCAATGTCGGCGCGGTTTTGACCGTGACGGCGCTCTGTGCGGCGCTCTGCGAGGCATAATCCCATAGATTCACCGGCGGTGCAGGCAGCATGCAGCCGGATACAGATAGGAATTAGATATGATTGAAGTAATCGGAGTGAAATTCAAAAGCGGCGGAAAAATGTATTATTTTGCGCCGGGCGACTTAAATCCCGCAGAGGGCAGCTATGTGGTTGTGGAGACTGCAAGGGGTCCCGAATGCGGCGAGGTTGCGGCAAGACGCCATGCCGTGCCGGATGACAGCATCACGGCACCGCTCAAGCCGATCCTGCGGCTTGCAACCGAGGATGATATGGCGATCCTTGAAAAGAACCGCGCCTACATGGCGGATGCGATGCGCATCTGTCAGGAGCGCATTGACGCCAGAGGGCTGCCGATGCGGCTCGTGGACGTTGAATGCGGCTTTGACAGCAACAAGCTGATCTTTTATTTCACGGCAGAATCGCGTGTTGATTTCCGCGAGCTGGTCAAGGATCTGGCGCTGGCATTCCATGTCCGCATTGAGCTGCGGCAGATCGGTGACAGAGACGAGGCAAAGCTGCTCGGCGGTCTCGGCATCTGCGGCAGAGAGTTCTGCTGCAAGGGCTATCTCAACAACTTCCAGCCCATCTCAATCAAGATGGCAAAGGAGCAGGGGCTTGCGCTCAATCCGACGAAGATTTCCGGCGCCTGCGGCAGACTGATGTGCTGCCTGCGCTACGAAAGCCCCGTCTATGAGGAGCTGATCAAGCTGACGCCGAAGGTCGGCTCAACGGTGATTCTGCCGGGCGAGCCGCCGGTGCGCGCATATGTCATGGAGGCAAATCTTGTGACGGGCAATCTGCGCGTCAAGCCGGAGAATTCAGATATGCCGATCACGGTCAGCCGCGACAATGTCGAGCGCCTGCAGGATGCAAGCCGCCGCATGACCAAGGATGACCTGCGTGACAAGCGCAGTCAGCCGGAAAAGGCAGAGGCGCCGCAGAAGAAGGAAGGCGCACCGCAAAAGCAGGAGAAGCCGAAGCAGGAAAAGCCGCATCCGCAGAAGCCTGCAAGACCGCAGCAGCCCAGAGCAGCCGCAGAAAAGCCGCAGACGCAGGAGCGTCCGGCACCGGAAAAACAGCAGGAGAAGCCGCAGCAGGAGAAAGCCGCACCGCGCGCCGCAGCACCGGTTCTGCATCCGGAATTCGGCGAGAACCGGCAGCAGAAGGCGGCGCCCGTTCCGCAGAAGCCCGCACGCCGCAGTGCCGCACCGTTGGAGGATATGGACTTCACCGAGCACCGCGCCGTTGTGGAGCATCCCGAGCGTGCCGCGGAGCATCCGCAGCAGCAGCGTCAGAATCCGCAGAAGCAGGGCGAACGGAACAACCGCTTCCGCAGACCGAACAACAACAATAACCGCCGCAATCCGAACCACCGCGGACACAATCCGCACCGTCCGCAGGGCGGCGAGAAGCCGCAGAGCGAAAACTGATTATGCATCAGGCAGCCGCATTCCTTCGGGAGTGCGGCTGCTTTTGTCGGCAGTGCCGACAGCCGTTATTCTATAGCTGCCGGAGAACCATTCTGCATTTGGGCGCGATGGGCTGAACAGATTTCATACTCGGTAAAATGAGAACTGAAACATAAAAGAGTCTTTGCCGGATACGGGAATGGTTTTTGGACAGCTATAGATAAATGGATGCAGGCACTGCCTGCCGCAATTTCTAATTTCTCATTTCTCATTTCTAATTTTACTTGCGCTCTTGTGTTTTGCGGGAGAATATGCTATAATAAAAGGTACTATAGATTTACGGATAAGGAAACGAACAGCTATGAGAATCCGATTCAAAAAATGGGCAAGACCGGAGCTTGCCGCATCACCGTTCTGCATGGACAATGCATTTGCACTCGCGGGGAAGTGGCGGAGTCAGTTTGCAAAGCCGGAGCAGCCGTTTTATATCGAGCTGGGCTGCGGCAAAGGCGGCTGGGTCTCGCAGGCAGCGCTGCTGCACCCTGAGAATAACTATCTTGCGCTGGATATCAAATCCGAGATGCTCGGCGTCGCAAAGCGCAAGACCGAGCAGGCATTTGCGGAGGCAGGCAGAAAGCCGGAGAATATCCTGCTTTCGATTCTGAATATCGAGCGCATCTCCGAGGTGGTCACGCCAGAGGACGGCGTGGATCGCATCTATATCAACTTCTGCAATCCGTGGCCAAAAGAAGGGCACAAAAAGCGCCGCCTGACGCATCCGCGGCAGCTTCGACAGTATGCGGCAATCCTGCGCGGAGAGCTGCACTTCAAAACCGATGACTATGATCTCTTTACCGAGTCGATCGAATATTTCGAGGAATCCGGCTGGGAGATTCTGACAAAGAGCTTTGATCTGCACGCGGATGAACCCGCTGACAACATCCGCACGGAGCACGAAAATATGTTCACGGAAATGGGCAAGAAAATCCATTTCCTGATCGCTAAGCCGCCGGCGGATGCCTTCGGAAAGCCTGTTCCGAATCTGCATGCACCGGATACAGTCAAGCTGTTTCACGCACTGGAAAAGCAGCGCATGCTCGGCATCCTGACAGAGGAGGAATTCGAGCAGCGCAAACGAATCATCCTCGGAGAAACGGAGGAATTGCCGCATGACGAGGGAATGGAAGTGGAAAAGTAAATCCGGCAAAGCGTATTTCCATGCCGGATGCGGAACACAGGATGCAATCGGCGCAGAAAAGCCGAGCGATGCGATCCCGCTGCAGGAGGGCGCAAGACTGCTCTTTTCCAAAGGCGTAGACCGCATCTGGATTTTTGCACTGACAGCCGGTGTGCTCCGTCTGCTGACGCACAGAAAGCGCAATAAGCGTAAAAAGATCGGGCGCAACATCGCCGGAATCCGCAGACTGTTCTGAGCTGCCGTGTAAGCGGAACAGCAAACAACCGTATGAAGATCGGAGGAATCGCCGTGAACGCACTTGTGATCAATTGCAGCCCTGTACGAAACGGCGCGACCGCGGAGATTGTTCGGATCGCGGCGGAACAGCTTTCCGTGCGGTATCAGACGAAAACGATCTGCATCGACGATTACCGGTTCGGCTTCTGCAAAGGCTGCCGCCGCTGTCATGAGACCGCGGAATGCGTGCAGCAGGATGATATCCCTGCAATTCTGCGCGAAATGGATGCAGCCGATGTGATCCTCTGCGCCGCGCCGTCCTACTGGGCGGATATTCCCGGACAGTTCAAGGCGTTCATTGACCGCTGCACGCCGTGGTGCAATACGCATACGCCGCATGCAAAAATCAAAAGCGGCAAACGCGGCTATGTGATCGCACTGCGCACAGGTCCCGGCATGCACGAATGCGAGCAGATCATCCGGACAATCGAGCATTTTTACGGACATCTCGAAATCGCATGCTGCGGCGGACTGGGACTCACCGGCATCGAATATAAGCCGCAGGTCACACCGCGAAAAGATGATATTATCGCATTTTGCGAGAAAATTTGAAACGATACCGAAAGAATGGACGAAGGAGAAAAATATGCTGACAATCACAGATTTCCGGCGCGGCGGCAACCCCTATGAAGATTTTGTTACCGAGCGCACACTCTGGGGAGAGCGGCTTGCACATAAAATCTCTGTTCGCTTTGCGGAAAAGCTCGGCAAAACCGAAGAAACGCTTGCCGCGGCACTGCCTGCGCTGAACGCGAAGCTCGCTTTCATCGAGGAGAACGAAGCAGCAGTGAAGCAATCTGCCGCATATCTCCATGAGCTTGCAGAGGACTGGCTCTACGAGCTGGTTGAAAACGAGGATGATACCGAGGTCGAGCTTGAGGACGGCAAAATGGTTTCGGTCGATGTGTCGCCTGAATGCTTCATGGCGAGCCTTTATCCGATGGCGCTGGACTTTGAGTTCAAAGAGAGCACAGAAATCTGCGGTGCATCTGTCGAGCTTTGCTGCGATCCGGATTACTTCGCCGGACACCGCATCCATATTGAAATCAACGGCGCAAACGAGATCGAATGCAGCGGCATCTGATCGTATCATATATATCTTCAAAGAAGGAGGCTGGATCCTTTGGAAACCATACTCATCCGCAATGTCCGCGCGGCTGACAGCCTGCGGGACGCAGTTTGCGATATGCTCCTGAAAGACGGCAGAATCGCCGAAATCGGGACGCATATCGAAGCAGAGACGGACCGCGTGATTGACGGCACAGGGCTTGCTGCACTGCCGGGACTGTTTGATATGCATGTCCACTTCCGCGATCCCGGTCAGACGCACAAAGAGGACGTCTATACCGGAACGGCGGCAGCGCTTGCAGGCGGTGTCACGGGTGTACTCTGTATGCCGAACACCACGCCGCCGATGGACAATCCGGAGCAGGTGCGCGAATTTCTCGCGCGTGCAAAGACAACCGGTGTTGATGTTCACCAGACCGGCACACTGACCGTCGGGCTTAAGGGGGAGCAGCTCGCCGATTACGAAGCACTCAAAGCGGCGGGCGTCACGGCGCTCTCCGATGACGGCAGACCTGTCCCGACTGCAGAGATGATGAAAGCGGCGCTCGCAAAGGCGAAGGCGGCGGGTCTCCCTGTTGTGTCGCACTGCGAGGACCTGGCGATCATCAACGGCGGCATTATCAACAAGGGCGCAGTCTCCGAGGCGCTGGGCGTCAAGGGCATGGACCGTCTTTCCGAGGATTCGATCACGGAGCGCGACCTGCAGATGGCACTCGAGACCGGCGCACAGCTCCATATCTGCCATGTCTCGACGCGCGGCAGCACGGATGCCGTCCGGAAGGCGAAGGCAGCAGGCGGAAACGTCTCCTGCGAGACCGCCCCGCATTACTTCCTGCTGACCGATGAGCTGCTGCTGAAGCGCGACGCCGACTACCGGATGAACCCGCCGCTGCGCACTCCCGATGATGTCGCGGCGATCAAAGAGGGCATCCTTGACGGCACAATCGACTGCATCATCACCGACCACGCCCCGCACACCGCAGCGGAAAAGGCGGACTTTGAAAAAGCCCCGAACGGCGTTGTCGGATTGGAAACCTCACTCGCCGCCACGCTGACGGCGTTCTATCACACCGGTCTGCTCAGCCTGCAGGATATCGTCCGGCTGATGAGCGACAACCCGCGGCGCCTGCTGCATCTTCCGGCGCGCACGCTCTCCGAGGGGCAGCCCGCGGATGTGATTCTTGTCGATCTGAACCGCAAGTGGACGGTCGATCCGGAGAAGCTGCATTCCAGATCGCACAACACCGTGTTCAAGGGCATGACGTTCACCGGCAAAGTGCTGACGACCATTATCGGCGGCGTTGTGCGGTATGAAGCGGAGTGACCGCATCAAAACTCGCTGACGGAAAAGCATAGCAATCATATACACTTTAATGCAGACATGTGAAAGGAATACACTATGGATACAGTATTTATCGTGATAATTGTTCTGGTTCTGATCGTCACCGTGATCATGAGCATTGCGTATTATTCCAAGCGCCTTGAACACTACGATGCAATGAACCGGATTGCAGATTCGCTGGAGTCTATTAACCTTCATCTCAAGTCAATTGATGTGCAGATGAAATCCGCTGCACAGCCCTATGATGACTATGATTACGATGATCGCGAAGCATAAACCGGAGCTTCACGCACGCATGCAAGCAGACTGAAACCTGATTTCAAACAGAAAGGATGATTTTTATGCCGGCAAGAAAACTGCCGCCACCGCCGCCCGGATTGTTTCCGCCGCCCTTTGAGCCGCGCCGCAGACGCAAGCGCCGCCAGAGCCCGACGGAAAAGCTCAAGCGCAAGATTGCAAAGGTCACAGGCATCCCGACCACCTCTGCCGGACGCAAAAAGAAAGCAGAGCGCATGGTCTGCGATTTCCTGATTGATAAGCTTGATAAACTGGATAAATAATTTTCAACCGTAAAGGAGCGATTACACATGAAAGAGCTGTTGCAGCTTTTGAAACAGAACGCAAGACTCTCGAACGCAGAGCTTGCAGCCATGCTCGGCAGAGACGAGGCAACCGTCACCAAGCAGATTGCAGAGCTGGAGGAATCCGGCGTGATCCGCGGCTATAGCGTCATCGTCGATGAGGAGCTTGCCGACCGCGACGAGGTCTCGGCATATATCGAACTGAAAATCACCCCGCAGCCCGATTGCGGCTTTGATGAGATTGCGCGCATCATCTCGGGCTTTGAGGAGGTCGAATCCGTCACGCTGATGTCCGGCGGCTATGATCTCGGCATCACGCTGACAGGCACCGGTCTGCGCGATATCGCAGGATTTGTCTCGCAGCGTCTTGCAACGCTCAGCGGCGTGCTTTCCACCCGGACGCATTTTGTCCTCAAGCGCTATAAGGAAAAGGGCATCCTGATTCAGGATGAACAGGGCGATGAAAGAGGTGTTTACCTGTGAATTATGATTCCATCCTCTCGGAGCGCGCACAGGCGATCCAGCCCTCTCCGATCCGCCGCTTTTTCGATATGGCGGAAAACATGGAGGGCGTCATCTCTCTGGGCGTCGGTGAGCCGGATTTCCGAACCCCGTGGACGATCCGTTCCGCTGCGATCTCGACCCTCGAGCGGCAGGCGATCTTCTACGGTGCAAACTCCGGTCTGCTCCAGCTCCGCGAAGAGATTTCGCATTTTATGCAGCGCAAGTATAAGCTCAGCTATTGCCCGGAAAACGAGCTGCTCGTCACGATCGGCGGCTCCGAGGCAGTTGACCTGACCTTCCGCACGCTGCTCAATCCCGGCGATGAGGTGCTGATCACCGAGCCGTGTTTTGTCTGCTATGCACCGCTGGTCTCGATGGCAGACGGCGTGCCGGTCTCCCTGCCGACGAAGGAGGAAAACGAATTCCGCCTGACCGCAGAGGAGCTCAAGGCAAAAATCACCCCGAAGACCAAGCTGCTGATGCTCTCCTATCCGAACAACCCGACCGGCGCGATCATGCGGCGCGAGGATTACGAGGCAATCGCGGAGGTGCTGCGCGGCACGGATATCATGGTGCTCTCGGATGAGATTTACTCCGAAATGACCTACGGCACCAAGCATGTCTCGATTGCAGAGCTGGAGGGCATGCGCGAGCGGACGGTTGTAGTCAACGGCTTTTCCAAGACCTTTGCGATGACGGGCTGGCGTCTCGGCTGGATGGCAGCGCCGCCGGAGATCATTGCACAGGCGCGCAAGATTCACCAGTATGCGATCATGTGCGCACCGATGGTCAGCCAGCGTGCAGCGATTGAAGCGCTGAAGCACTGCGACGCAGACTGTGCCCACATGATCGAGGAATACGATCACCGCCGCCGGTTCCTGCTCGAGCGTTTTGAGCAGATGGGTCTGCGATGTTTCCCTGCACAGGGCGCGTTTTATCTGTTCCCGAGCATCGAATCGAGCGGCCTGAGCAGCGAGGAATTCTGCGAGCGTCTGCTGCAGGAGGAGAAGGTCGCGGTTGTGCCGGGCTCGGCGTTCGGCGAAAGCGGCAAAAACAATATCCGAATCTCCTATGCATATTCGCTCAAGCACCTGACCGAAGCGGCAAACCGCATCGAGCGTTTCCTGCAGCGGCACCATAAATAAGCGGTATCGCTCCGCGATGATTGATATTGGGCTCTGCCCAAACCCGCCCTAGCGAAGCGAGGGGACACTGTCCCTTTGGAATCCCTTAAGCGGGGGCACAATGCTAACAACTTAAGGCGCACACGGCGAAGCCGAAATAAAAGTTTTGGTCGAGCTTTTTCGCCGCGCCGTGCGCGGCTCCGTATTGCTAAAGCATTCCGGATTCGCATTACGCC